>JBFFIY010000073.1:0-22898 GCA_041556195.1 Enterobacterales bacterium | reverse complement strand
AGTAAATCAACCGGCTTTGCCGGTCAAAAATGGACTTTCAGTCCTTAATGTTAACCCACCGTCTTTAGACGGTGTGTTGTTAAGTAACGAAAAAGACATGTGTTCAGTGTTAACGACTGTTCACTTACCAAAACATATTGATGTCGGCCTTTTACGTCAAAGGCTACGTGAAAAGTCAATTATCATTTATGAAGGCAAAGGCTGTTTTGCCAACAAAGTGTTTCAGGTGGGAAATATTGGTGAATTATCAGAAGATGATATTCAATTCTTTTTATCATCATTGAGTGATGTTTTATCAAGCTTTCCACTATTTGAAGTAAAACCAACTCCAGTTACTAATCGTTTGCCTCAGGGATATAAGTTGGCGGGTGGTGAGGCGTATCCTTTTTTTCCGGTTAACGCCGAAGCTTCGTGAATACCCGACTAACTCAATTATGGGCAACAAAAACAAAGGACGATGAATGGTGGTCATCTTTTGTTACCTCACCACTGGCTATTGCACTAAATTATCTGGTTGTAGACATTAAGTGGTTAACGCCCAACAAAATCACCCTGATTTCTTTTATCACTGCTATTGTCGCGACATTTTTTATTGTGTTGGGTGGTGTTCAAAACTTTATTATCGCGGCAATTTTAATTCATCTAAGTCATATTTTTGATTGTATGGACGGACAAATGGCACGTTATAGAAAAACGAAATCTATAGCTGGTGACTATTATGACAAAATCACTGATGAAATACAGGTGGCACTTTGGTTTGGTGCTATTGGCTATGCTGCCTATAGCCAAACTCAACAGGTATTGCCGCTCATTTTAGCTTTTGTTGGTGTTGTTGCCTACACATTTAGAGGATATGTAAAATACGTCAGTTATTATATGCAAATGGGTAATAACAAAAACTACCTTATTGAGCTTGCGCAACAAGAGTCAGCAGCAAAAAAAGACGATGTTGCCGGACTTGGTTTTGGGTTAATGGCAAACTTGCGTTGGTTTATTCGTGAACAACGTAAAGTAATTTACGTTAATGAGGGAGTCTTTATCTTTATGCTCTCTTTAGCGCTAGTCCTTAATGGCTTAGCACTTGATAGCCTAACAGCAATGCTGTGGGTATTTGCCTTCAGTCAAGTTTCCCTCGCACTAGGTAGAACATGGCTTAAATGCCGTGAAATCTCAAGAATTGATCAGCACAATATTTTAGAAAAGTCATTAGAGAATTAAACATGCCATCCTTAGACGAAATTGAGAATGTTCAACCCGCGCCAAGCATATTGTCATTTGCCAAAGATTTACCCAATTTATGTTCATTGGCAGGACTCTTATCTGCATTGTTGGCGTTGTATTTTGCTTTTATGTCGCTTTTTCCAGCCGCGATGATTGCCCTTATATGGGCGGTATTTTTCGATTGGAGTGACGGTATCATTGCAAGAAAAATGAAAGGGCGAACAAAAGAACAAGCTCAGTTTGGCGGTCAACTAGATTCCTTAATTGATATCATTAGCTTTGGTGTTTGTCCTGCGGTCATTCTATTAAGTTATGGCGATTTTAGCCCTTGGTTTTTTCCAGGCGCCTTTATTATTGTCGCTGCTGTTGTGTTACGTTTGAGCTACTTCAATGTTTATGGCTTGGATGGACAATCGACTTATCAAGGTATGGCATGTGACAATAATGCTATTATTTTAGTGTTGATTTTTCTCTTCGATGGACTATTAGCACCAGTGTCGTTTACTTACCTGCTATATGGCAGCATTTTAACCATAGCATTTCTCAATGTAGCATCAATTAGAACGCCTAAACTAAGCGGCGGTTGGTATTACGTACTTATCGCTTACTCTATTTTTATATCGCTACTTTACGGCTGGAAGTTAATTCCCATAAATGGCTAGCACACTTCAAAAACATAATATTAGCTAAAGATAAAACGGTTTAATCTTTAGCCTTGTATCAACAAAAATTTAAGGTTTTAAAAATGAGTTCACTTGCACAAGTAAAAGCACAACCACAAGCACAACCAAGCAAGTTAAAAGCTATTATTTTAGCGGCTGGCGTCGGTTCTAGAATTCGTCCATTAACCGATAACAGTCCAAAAAGTTTATTAAAAATTGGCGATTATACTATTTTACAAATGATGGTTTCGCATCTGCAATCAAGCGGCATTAATGACGTAGTCATTGTGTTGGGATATTTACAGCAACAAATAAAAGACTACATTTCGATCAATTTTCCTGATGTAAACGTTCAGTTTGTTATTAATGAACGCTATGAAGTTACCAATACTGGGTACTCTTTAATGCTTACAGAGCCTTTTGTTCAAGATTGTGACTTTATAAAGTTCGACGCTGATGTGGTTTTTGAACAAAGTATTCTCAATAAGCTGATCGCGAGTGAATATAACAACGTGTTATGTATTGATAAAGATATCAACCTTGATGCAGAAGAAATTAAAGTCATTATTGATGAGCAAGGAAAAGTATTAAAAGCGAGCAAGGAAGTCGCGCCTAAAGATGCAGTGGGAGAATCCATTGGTATTGAAAAAATTAGCAATGAAACAGCAAGATTTTTATTTCGAGAACTCAAATTGATGATGCAAGATAAAGAAAATCACCAAGCCTACTATGAAGCCGCCTACGAACGGTTAATTGAAAAAGATACTGAATTTAACACGTTAGATATTACAGGGCATAAATGGACCGAAATTGATACGTTAGATGATTTTGATTTAGCAAAAAATATTTTTTTGAAATGCCCCCTGAACCTATAAAATAACAGCCAGTAGTAATTTAATAACTAAGGTTTGTTTGCTGCAATCATTGAAATTAGATCAATGAACCTTAGATTTTAACCCAATAGAAAGGGATCGGCATTCAAGAATTGACCAGAATAGGCCATGAGGAAAGAGAAAAATAAATACCTAATCTTATTTCTCTCAATGGCTGAAATTGGTCGAAAGCTGAAGTTAACCAAGTGTTATGAGTTATGAGTACCATCTGTCAGTTTAGGCCTTCTGAATGACTATAAATGGTACAATGCCGACTATCAGTTAAAGCTTTATTTTTGAGGTTAATTCATTTAATCAATTTGTGGATTTAAGTCGTTTTGTTAAGTTAAATATTTTTAAAGCATTCCATTTCTTGAATGCCTGTCCCTTACTAAAGGCAGCAATATCAGTAGATAATCCTGAGGGTTTTATGAATATGTTATCAGTGAAAGGTGTAAATGTTGTATAACCAAGGCATTAACCGGATCCCGAAATCTGTCGTGTTTGTTACAAAAAAGCCGCAACAAAGTGCGCTATATTTTCCACCAGTTATGCAAATATTAATAGAACATCCATAAGCAGCTTATGGATGTTCTATGTTATGATATTTTTCTAATCTCATTAAATCAATTAAGTTTGTGTATCGCTCCACTCGCGAATTTTTATTTTAAGCACATCCATGGGAACGGCACCATCAATTAATACTTCGCGGTGAAAGGCTTTTATGTCGAACTTTTCACCTAGGGCTTTTTCGGCTTCTGCTCTTAAAGCGCTTATTGTTCTTTGTCCGATTTTATAAGCCAGGGCTTGTCCTGGCCAGGCGATATATCGTTCAACTTCAGATACAACATCGGTATCGGCCATAGAGGAGTTTTCCATCATATAGTCAATGGCGCGTTGACGGCTCCAACCTTTGGCGTGCATACCTGTATCGACGACTAAACGCATAGCACGCAGCATTTCATCGCTTAAACGACCATAATATTGCATTGGATCGGTAAACATACCCATTTCTTTACCGATTGATTCGGCATACAAAGCCCATCCTTCAGTGAAGGCAGTGGTTCCGCCAAAACGTCTGAATTGTGGCATATCTTTAATTTCTTGCTGTATAGAAAGTTGGAAGTGATGACCTGGTGCCGCTTCGTGAATGGACAGGGTTTCCATACCAAACTTTGCCTGACCTTTAAGATTGAAGGTGTTGACGTAGAAGACGCCGGGGCGTGAACCGTCGGGTGTTCCGGGCATGTAAGATGCGCCTGCAGCTGATTCGGCTCTAAAAGCTTCTACAGGCTTAACTTCATAGTCGGCTTTTGGTGCTATATCAAATAAGGTTGGCAATAGTTTATTAACTTTAACCTGTAGATCTCTATAACCTTGAAGAAGATCTTCTTCGTTATCATAATAGAATTTATCATCGGTTTGTACATAGGTGAACCATTCGGACAGAGAACCTTCAAAGCCAACCTCTTTCATTACTTGTTGCATTTCCTTACGGATCCTTGCAACTTCTTCTAAACCGAACATGTGAATTTCTTCTGCCGTCATATCAGTTGTAGTATGAGTCTTGATCATATAGTTATACCAATTCACACCGTTAGGCTGTTCTGATAAACCGAAGCTGTCACGGGCGTGTTTAATATAATCGTTGGCGATAAAGTCGTGTAAATTTTTGTAGGTTGGAACGATATTTTTGACGATGGTATTTTTATAAGCTTCGGTCAGTCTGGCCTTATCTTCAGCTGAAAAATCTTCAGGCATATTTTCGATGGGTTTGAAGAAGATGCTCTTTTCAGGGGTGTCAACAATATGAGCCGACAATTGTGGCAGGACTTTTTGCATTAAAGCTTTGGGCTGAACGACACCCTGCTTGATACCCTGTTTCATGTTATCTATCGCTTGTGTAAAAAGTACAACGCCACCATCAATTCTTTTGAGGAAATCATCGTAATGTTTGACAGTTTTGAAAGGTTGTATGCTTTGCCCTGAACCTAGTTGCGCAAAAAAACTGGCAAGGTTGCTGGATTGGTTAATCGGGATCAATTCACCCGGATATTGCTCTCCTTCGAGACTTTGTTCAGATTGATAAACAAAAATATCATAACTGATGCGATCTTGTCCTGATAGTTTATTGCGGTCTATTTTTTTGATTTTTTCAAGCCATTTAACGGTAAAGTCATGTGCTTTTTTTCTGTATTCTTTAGAAAAGAAATTAGGTAGTTGATCATTGAAACGTTCGTCGCCAATTGCCGTTGCCTGGATTGGGTTAAAGCTTAAGCTGGCTTCAAAGTTGTCGTTGAATAATTGTTTTAAATCTGCGGCGGCTTGTTCTGCTGTTTGTTCCTGAACAAGTTTGGTTTCTTGCTCAATTACTTGTTTAACCTGGGTAGTTGATTGTTTATCTAAAGTGGTTTTTGTTTTATTGTTATTATCACTACAACCATATAAAGCGCTGGTTAATAACAGTGTTAAAAGAGTTGGTTTTAAATTCATCACTTACCTCATTTAATTTGTCAAAATAATCCTAGATTCCTCAGTTGAGCGCGAAAGATTTGTTTGGAACAAATCTTCATGTAAGCCCCGAAGGGGTGGAGCATAGGGATATGCTGAATCAAAAGATGTGTAAGCAATTGGTGTGCTTAGGAAACTTAGAAATGCCGTAATCACCTGATTGGTGAAAAGTGCATTTATCAGCACCCAAAGCACTCGCTCCGCTCGCGGGGCAGGCTCTTTTCCAGGTGCGCCAAGGGCTTGCGCAGACTTTCGTGATTCAACTGATGAATTTAGGATAATAGATTAGCACAATGGTTAGGAATCAGACAGTCAACTCATTGTCAGTTAATATTTCATTACATTTCTTCTGAATTTTTACTTATCAGCTAATTTGCGAAGGATTTGAGTTTTATGTCGATTTAATTAAACCTGCCAGGGAAAACGCGGCTCCTATAAATATTGAAGTTATCTTAAAGCAACGCCCGACAGATAAGGGTGAGCCATTGCTGCAACCAAAAAGATTACCAGGCTAATAGCCAGGCCTGTAAACTCTTTAGACCAACGGGGAGCAGATGGTTTGATCCAGATACCATCTCTTCGGTTGATGAAAATCATTTCTAAAATCGCCCAAATACCCATACAACCAAATAACAAAACAGAGCGGCTATCTCCATTTATCAGCAAATGAGCGAAAGACCAGACAACAACCCCTGTCAGTTGCGGGTGCCGAATCAATATTTTAATACGGGTATTGTAGTATGCTGCACCAAGTAAAATAAATGCTATCAGTATTAATAGCATTGCTATATGTTTGGTAAAAGCAGGCAGTAGATATAAGTGACTGGGTACGGTGTGGCGCCAACCGTAACTAATCATTACTAAAGAGACAATGATTAACAAAGAAAATAATGCTTTGTAGCCGTTGTCTCCAATTTTTGCAATTAACCCGGTTCTTAAAGTTTGTAATAGGGAAGGGCTAAGATGTACTAATGCCCATAATAATAAACCACCGATTAGTATTTCCATGTCAAATCCCATTAAAGTTTAAAGTAGTTAACTCACAATGTAATATTTTTTTGTGATGTTATCAAGGTGGATAGTTTCCCGGACTGGACTTTAACCTGCCAGATAAATTGCCGATAAGGGCTCCACAGCTTCTTATCGGCAATAATGAACAAGCCAAACTCTATCAATCAGGTTTTGTTATATGCAGAGCATTGATTTCTGTATTTTTTCCTTTCCTGATTTTAGTAGACTTATTCCATTCATTGTTTGAAACGGCCTGCTGTGCCACCGAAATACGCAGGATCTGCTTTGATATGGTGGTGATGGGGGTTCTTAGATGGGCTTCTTTACCAAATAATCGATCCATGAAGGCTGCATCCGCCTTCTGGTATTTCAACTCAGCTACTACCAGCAGGGATTCAACGTCAACTGGAGCTTTAAAAGCCAACTGCTTACGGTCATTATCCAGCAGCCTGTTTTTATGGGCCGGGGCATGGGAATAGATAAAGCGATAGTCTGCACTATCTGTCATGCCTGGAAATAGTACGCGTTTATATTGTGCCCCCACCATCTCCCACAGGTTATGTCTATCAATCAGCTTGCCTTTGCGATCAATACCCTCAGCCTTAAAAATAATTGCATCGGGATTCATAAGACCATCGGCACTGGGTTTGCCGCTTTCATACACCAGTTCACCCTTGTCATCTTTGACGGTGATTTCGACCCAGCTACGGATCACGTCCATTGGGCCAGTTGGAAAACCATGCCCCGTTTTGTTGTTAGTTAGAAGCAGTTTCAAGTCGACATTCTGGCCTGCATTTATGGTTGTAGATCCCTCCAGTTCCATGCGGATAACTGGTCCCTGCTTCCAGCGATCGGCAATCTCCGGGATTTCAATCTCACCCTTGAGCCATTGTTCGGTAAGCTCCACATGCTTTTGTGCCCCCGGTAGTTTCATCAGTAGAGGCATGACCTGGTTGGCCGCCAAAAAACGATGAGAGCGGTGCTTTCCATCAAGTGCATTACGGTTGAAATCTTTACTGTCTCCAGCGGCTGGATCAGTTGAATCGACCAATGGCATATGACATTCACGACAGGTGAGGGTCTTGTTTGGATTATTTTCTACATGCCATCGGCTCTCGCGCCAGTTGTCATACTGATTTTGCAACTGTACCCAGCCGATTTTATTGACTTCTTTATCAATAAACTGCTTATGACAGGCCGCGCAATACTCCGCCGTCTTATACATCGGACGTGAAAAACTGGCTATATGTTGTTGCGGAAAAGCGCGGATCAGGAAGTCGCTGAGTGACTTATTGAAAGGCAGAGCACTGCGCTCTCCCACATAACGCTGTGGTTGGAGCAGGGTATAATCGGCATTGCCTCTCATATCAGTCTGAATGATTGAATGACAAGAGATACAAGAGACACCTTCTTCTGCACCCGGTGAGGTGAGGCCATCAATATTGACATTTTTGCTCCCGGAGAAAAGTGCAATGGGGTCGTGGCATCCTGCACAGTAGCGGGTACTCTCCGGTCCCAGATCCTTCATCATCAGTTTCTGAACTTCTTGAAATGCCAGATCTGCCGAGGAGTAACGATGCGCACTTGGTTCCCATTCGGCAAAGATCTGTTCATGACATCCACTTGAGCCACAGCCTTTGGAACCGGCCAGAGTAGAAGGATCATAGGCCTTATTGCTCTCGGTGTGTCCCAAACTTGGTGCAAAGGGGCGTTCTTTACCATAAGGAAAGGTGTAATCTGCGGGGAACTCGTTATATTCCGGTGTGGCAGGATTTATCAATGGTATTGTCCCTTGAGCAAGAAGGAACACCACCGAACCACCAGCCAGTATCCATAAGAAGCGTAACTTAACCATCCCCAACTTTACTGAAGGATGGCGATCCCAAATAACCGCAATATGGGTAATCATACTTAAGATCAGCGCCAGTCCGGTATACAAATGGATAGTAGACCAGCTGTAGGTGATACGACTCCCGAACCAGGCCTGTGCCGTGATCCAGAGACCACTGATAATACACAGCAGGATAAGAACAAAGCCGAGATAACCAAATAACTGAACATGGTTAAATGGACCTTTATAACGCAACAACCAATGGCGTATTCCGTACCAGAGAAAAGCCACCATCCAGGCTATTCCAATCAGAGTATGGGTGATCACACTGTACTGGTTATATTCAGAGAAAGGACCAAAAGCGACGAGTAACCCCGTCACCGACTCAAAGACAAGGCCAACCATACAGATCAAAGTCAATGGTGATAGCCATTCTGGTTTTACTTTTATCATTGCGTACTCCCAGTTATTGTTTAGTTATGTACCCGTTCTACCTTAAGATGCAGGATTTCAGCAAGGCGAGAAGTGCCATATTCAAGGCTTAAAAGTGTAGTATTAGTTATTCTAAATCCAACTTTTAAAACGAAGAATATGGGTGCTTCTCGTCTTGCCCTCTGGGAGCTTAGGTGGAAAGCTCTGAAACTGCATCTTGAGGTTATATCCCAAACTACCTAATATATTTTTTTCAGCAGCAGCAGCAGCCGCTACGCTACCATCTTCTTTGTTATGAAACCTTGATTTAGAATAACTAGTACTAAGATTTCTTGTTGGAGATTTGAATGGAAATTTGAAGGAAGCGAGAGTGCCGAGCCGTAGTGGGACAACTTATGGCTGTCATATAATATGGTAACCATATGACAGCTATCGTTGGTTAGTTATAATGGATATTGCTTTGAATAAAACGGATAACACTGCCACAATCATAACTGTAGCTAATAAGCATTGCTGGAATGCCTGCAGTAACTGGAGATAGTCCTTATGCTTGCCTGGCAGAAATGTATTGATGGATCTAGTTACTCTTACTGAGTTTGATGGTGGCCATTTTTTTATTGATAGTTTTGAAATCCTGCATCTTGAGGTAATACTCTATGTTAGAAGGTAAGTGGTAAGATAGAGCGATAACAATCTATCCAGAAACCATAGCATTGTCCGGGTTTCAGTTGAATAGATTCATTTTATAAACAGATAGGCATTTTAAAATTAAGTTATGAATCTACCTGAAATTCAACCGGATAAGGTGAACTTATTTGTCATAAAGGATGGTGCTTTTCTTGATAACAGAAAAACTCAACAAATCTTGCAATGGCTGAATGTCAAAGAAAAAGCCAGATATGAGCGATTTAGATTCGAAAAGGATAAACGCCTTTTTTTGCTAGCACGTGGACTTCTAAGATATTCGCTGAGTGGATATCTGAAAATTCTTCCTGAACAAATTGAATTTTATGAAAATAATTTCGGTAAGCCATTTTTAAAACATGACTCATCATTGGACTTTAACCTTTCTCACTCAGGTGGCGTGGCAGTTCTGGCAATATCTAAAGGGGGATATATTGGTGTTGATATTGAACAAGCAACATCACAACGCGCCCATAATGATATTGCAGCGAATTTTTTTACTCCAGAAGAATGTGCATTAATCAGGCAATACCCTGAAGAAAGGCAACACGAGGTTTTTTTTCAATTATGGACTTTAAAAGAAGCTTATATCAAAGCAAGGGGTAAAGGACTGTCTATTCCTTTAGATTCATTTTCATTTGCTCTTAACTCTTACAACATAGCTATTAAATTTCATGTAATGAAATCAAGGGATCCCGATGATTGGTGGTTTAAGCTCTTAAGAGTTTATGATGACTTTATGATTGGAGTAGCAAAACATAAAGAAAAAAAAAGTAACTACTCAGCGTATTTATTATAAATAACTAAAAAAACAACTTGACAGGGTTTAGATGTTATTTTGTCAAAAATATTGCGAGAGCATGATAGCTCTTTAATCTAAGAGTTAAAAGATCAAGTAGATCTGTGGCGATCTTAAATAGCTCTTTTAGTAGCCAGTAAAAGGTATAAATTTATCGCCGCTTAAATCAACATTTAGAGGCCAAAAAATCGTCTTCAAAAACCCATGATATAATTCTAGCACTGAAACAAACAGAGTTGATTTTTTGGTGAAACTGGACGGTATTGACATTGATACGACTTTAAAGGCGCTTGAGTCCACGCTTGCCTTGGAAGAAGAGTTATCACCAACTTTAAGGTCAATGATTAATGTGCTGCTCCTTGTTGTTAAACTACTAACCAATCGAGTGGGATTGAATAGCAGTAATAGCAGTAATAGTAGTAAGCCCCCGTCAAGTGATCCTAACCGAATTAAAAACACACGTAAAAAATCAGATAAAAAAGCGGGCGGTCAAAATGGTCATCAAGGCACAACCTTAAAACAAACCGAAGAACCTGATGATGTTAAGTTCATTCCTATTGATAGGCGAAGCTTACCCAGAGGGCATCATTATCAGGAGGCTGGTTGTGAAAAGCGTCAGGTCTTTGATATTGATATATCCCAATTCGTGACCGAATATCGCGCTCAGGTTCTGATGGATGAAAGTGGAAAACGATTTGTTGCTTCATTTCCCAAAGAGGTTACAAAAGCAACTCAATACGGCAATAACTTAAAAGCTCATGCGGTCTATATGTCGCAGTACCAATTATTGCCTTACAATAGAATACAAGAATACTTTGGTGAGCAATTGGGTATCCCGTTGAGCCAGGGAACGATTTTTAATTTTAACAAAGAGGCATTTAAACAATTGGTGCCCTTTAGCCAGATTGCAAAAAGGGCATTGAGCACTTGTACAAGGGTGCATGCTGATGAAACAGGTATTAACATTGGTGGCAAGGGACATTGGTTACATTGTGCCAGCAATGATTTATGGACAGATTTTTTTCCTCATAAAAATAGAGGTTGTGAGGCGATGGATAGTCGAGGAATTTTGCCACAATTCACAGGAGTGCTTTGCCACGACCATTGGAAGCCCTATTACCGTTATCAAGATTGCCTGCATGCTTTATGTAATGCTCATCATTTAAGAGAATTAACCCGAGCCAAGGAACAAGATAACCAAGTCTGGGCTGGTGAAATGAAGCAATTACTTGAGGAAGTGAACATAGCGGTTCATGAGGCAGATAATTCTCTAGAAGAAGCGGTGGCGGCCAACTATTTACAGTGTTATCGAAATTTACTTCAGCAAGGTGAAATAGAATGCCCCCCACCGATTGATAATCGTGAAAAAGGTAAGCGAGGTCGACTAAAAAGAAGTAAATCAAGAAACTTGCTTGAGCGTTTTCTCAACTATGAATCGGATGTGCTGAGGCTTATGGATAATCCCGATGTTCCTTTTACCAATAACCTTGGCGAAAATGATATCAGGATGACGAAAGTTCAACAAAAAATATCAGGCTGTTTCCGAAGTATGGAAGGTGCAGAAATCTTCTGTCGAGTACGAGGTTACTTGTCGACTTGTCGAAAACAGGGAGTGAGTTCCAGTAAGGCAATGGAAATGTTATTCGAAGGTAAGCTTCCGGAATTTGCTCAGACACTAACCTGAGTTACGCTGAATAGTTACGTTTTGCTTTATTTATCTGGCCTATCAGTCTTGGCGATTTTTTTCTATTTTAATCTTAGGATTAATTTTTGGAGTCATTGTTTCATTAGCAATCATTAAACGAGGAAGAGCCTATTTTGTCAAACTCAGAGAAACCGAGGATGGCTTATTTAATGTGTTTAAAAGTATGGTTGATGGGAGTAAGGAACTTAATATCAATCAAAATAGACGAACTTTCTTCTATCACTCACAAGCGACACCTGTTGCTAAGCAGGTAATGGAAACTGAGTTAAAATCAAGGTTTTATTGGGTGTTAAATGAAAATTTTGGCCATTCTCTAATATTCATGTTGTTGGTTGCTCTCATTTTTGTATCCCATGTTTTCTTTAATATTGAAAAGGAAGTGTTAACGAGCTTCATACTTTTTACCACTTACCTAATAGGACCCATAGGCTTTGTTTTGAATGCATCTCAGCCACTTTTCCGTGGAAAAATAGCTTACAATAAAATACTGGATTTAAAGTTGATTAATGATGGTGAAGATAATTGCTTGAAAACTGTCACTAAGACTGAAAAATGGTCATCGATTCGGGTAGAAAATCTTAGTTATAGCTATCATTGTGAAGACGACTTCGAGTTTTCAGTTGGTCCTATTAACCTGGAAATTCATCGTGGAGAGATTTTGTTTATACGTGGTGGTAATGGAAGTGGTAAATCAACCTTTGCTAAGCTTTTGGTGGGACTTTACCAACCTCAGGAAGGCTTTTTTTCACTGGGTTATGAAAAAATAACCCGTAAAAATATTCATTGGTACAGAAATCATTTTTCCACGGTATTTTCAGATTTTTATTTATTTGAACATATTTTAGACTCTTCAGGTGAACTGGCACAATTAGCCGATTTAGAACAGCATCTGGAAAAACTACAGCTTACAGACAAAGTGACTATAGTCGATGGTAAATTATCAACGACAAACCTTTCTCAAGGGCAGAAAAAACGTCTAGCAATGCTGCTAGCCTATGCCGAGGACTCTCAGATCTATCTATTCGATGAATGGGCGGCAGATCAAGATCCGGTTTTCAGACATTATTTTTATACCGAATTATTACCCGAACTGAAGAATAAAGGAAAAACCGTAGTGGTGATCAGTCATGATGAACATTATTTCAGTTGTGCTGATAGAATATACAAGTTTGATTCTGGTTTAGCTGAAATTGATGATGTTTCTTATGTGGAAAATTTTCATTTTTTGAAAAGCTCGGCTTAAATAAGATTTAAAAAATTGACTCGGTCTATTTAATGTGGAACATGAAAAGTTGATGGTTATGTTTGTTGTGTCGTAGTTTCGTGATATTGATTAATAGAGTGGTTGTTAGTAGTGATTGAAAAATACACATAGAGGACAATTTATAATTGATAAATCTGATTTTTTTATCAACAGGGATATATATCCCATTCCCTACTCCCTTTGTGCCTGATAGCACAAAAGTACCCACTCCAAAAATTAAATAGAGCTCAGCGTTATATGCCGTAGCAATTTGGCCTACGAGGCGCTTGGAGGGCGACTATCTTTCATCAATGCATCAAGTTTTCTTTGAGCTTGCTTAGGTTTTTCTAAGTCTATTAATTCAATCATTTCACATTCATCTCTAATCATTTCTGAAATTAGGCTAGGATAATGTCGGCAATCTTCAGGTCTATTCAAGTAAATGCTGCATGTGTATTTGTTTGGGGCAAGAGTGTCTGTTTTTGGTGCTGCTTCGAGGAAGGGACATTTCCTTAGCCTTAAGCCTGTTTCTGGGTCGAACCATATCTCATTGTTTTGAACGAATTTAAAGATCTCTGGTTGAAATATCTCCCATAGGCCAATTTCTTCTGTTGTTGCTGAAAGAGCACCATCTCCATATCTGATGCAACATTTCCCGCATTGATTACAATCTTTCATAGTTCAGCCAACAAGTCGGTTGTGCAAAACCGCATTGTATCATCAATATTTTTTTTAGCGCATCGTCTGTTATAATTGGGTGAGTCGCATCCATTGGTGGCTTGGTATAGGTATTAGTAAATGTAACTACTCAGCGTAATTGTAGAAAAAAAGACAAAAAAAGACAAAAAAAGCTTGACAGCATTTTCGTGTGATTTTGCCAAAAATGAGGTGCATTCACAAGTCATTTTTATTTGTAGGATTAAACCTAAATTAATCACTTGAAAATAGACTAAACTTATAACCATTTGAATCAATGGATAAAATAATGGTATTTTCAAAAAACTCAGCTCACCCAACAGGTAACGGTGTCCGTGCTTAATTCATAGGTAACTCTCCAAAATAGGTTTGAGCTGCCTCTCATAAAGCTGAGCCGTTGATTTCTTTAAAAAACAATATTTTAAAAATCTCCAAACTTGACACGGTATTTTAGAAAGTTGTGTCCAGTATGCCCTAAGATGAATACCCCCTTCTTTTTTGTACGCCTTTATTTTCTTCTGGTGTTTATTTAATTGCGTAGTATTTCCCTTATCTAATTTCATTTTATCATACTGTCGTTCTAAAAATAGACGAGTAAGAATATAGGTTATCAGTCCAATGATGGCTTGTTGTTTAATTGATGTTGGGTTTTTCCCCCAAGCTTTTGTACAGGCTAAATCATTCTTAAAATTATCAAAAAATTTCTCTTCATCCCATCTTCTATGATAAATAAATGCAAGTTCTCCAGGTTCTAAACTAAAATCATTGGTAAGGTAAATATATTTTTCTCCTTGAGGGGGCACAAACTCAATACGCCGCCAAGTTTGCTTGGACGACTTTAATTTGATGTCCTGATCAGATATAACACCTTCATTACAGCTTTGTTTTGAAATAATACGTTGGTTTTGTTCGCTAAATACCAAAATGCTTTTAAATCGTGTGATCATAGTCGCATTATATTTTCGTTTTCGTTCATCCCAGTAGCGTGCATCAATAAATGCCCTGTCAACGCTATACAAAGCATTTTTTACCTCCATCCAGTGGTTATGCTCTAATGACTCTTTTATGACTCGCATTTCACCCATGGAAGCAGTTTCTGTTTTGACATCAAGCGGCATGCCTTTTCGTAGATCATATAATGTCATTAACATATGACCCTTTTGATTATCTGTACCTTCTTGCATTGGATAAACAGGTTTATAATGTGCAGACTCGGATTGGTAAGAAGCATCAATAGCAATAACATTTCTATTGCCAAGGTTGGGAATATTATCCAAACGTTCAGGTAAATTGTTGCGAGCATGACTGACTAAATTGGCAAAGGTTTCTTGAGTAATGAGGCAACGTTTTTTTGATGCTAACGCATCAGACCAGGTGGAACGTGCTAACGATGGTTTATAAGCTGAATCATCTAAATGTTTTAGTGATTGTATTTGTTCACGCAGTGAAGAATGTGATTGTAGCTGTCGTAGACAGCCTAGCAATAGAAAAGTTGGCATCGATAAAGTATTGAAGAATTTTTCAGGGTAGCGTATTTTTTCAAGCCCACATTTTATTGGCTGAAACCAGTCAGCAAGAACAGTATTCTCTGTGAGTAATTTGGTAAGGGGGTTAAGTCTATTTTTCATATTTTTCAACAGGTTGCACGGAGTATGTTAACTGGAAAATTTTCACAGCCAACCCTTATTGTCAAGTCTTTTTGGTAATTTTTCAATATTTTCAAGCTGCTATGTTGGGTGAGTAACTGCAAAACTTTGTTTTTTTCAAGAAGTAACAGTTCACATTATCACAGCCTTTCTATGATGGTTGGGAACAGTAATTGATTGGTCTTTTAATATTAAGCACGGACACCGTTACCTGTACCCGAATCAACGCTTGCGTGTTTGACTCGATGTAGGAGCCGTATGCGTTAGTAGCGCACGTACGGATCTGCGCGGGGGGTGCTGGGTAACCAGCATTCCTACCGCGACTTCAAGATAATATATGTCCCTATTTTATCAACTAATTTTTTAACGACTAGTATTTTGGTTAATTAGTTGAGGTTGTGTTGTACATCATCGATGTATACATATACGTCGAAGACGGTTTCCGCGCGATGGAACCAGACAGCATCAATCGTTACTGTAGAGGCGTCTATCTGACCATTACTTGTGCCAAACCATGCATTCCATTGGGAAGCATCGTCCAGGTTCCACTCGAGGAACGTCCATGAATTAGATGGGATAGAACGACTGATGGACTTTTCTGTACCGGAACCATCATCAACGGCTATTGCTGCAGACATACCACTGCCTCCTGAGTAAACCCAGAAACCGACACGTCCGTTATTCACCGTCATGCTGGTATTGCTAGATGGGCTACCACTGCCGGATAAGAATCTCACAGACCAGTTTGAGCTACTTGATGCATTATCAATCAACCTGATTTGCTCTGAGCCGGAACCATTTTTGGCAATCGATGTGGTTCTAACGGCTGTCGAGGAAGAGGAAATACCTGTAGTACTACCGGAATAGGTCGGATAAAGGTTGAAATGTCCCTCAGAAGTCTCAAAACTATCAAGGATTGTGGTTACCGGGGTGCCGCCGCCACCAGCTCCGCCATTGACCATTCCTGCATATTTTGACCAGTCCCAGTTAATACCCGGATCGGTGTGGGTTTGACTGGGAAAATGTTGATGCCCTTTTACGGTATAGGTTTGTGATAATGTAGTAACCGTAGAGTGTGCCGGGCCACTATAAGCATTCGCGCAGCTTACATTATAGGTGCCACAGATATGAGTCGTGATGTTCGAGGAGGCTCCGTACATGGCTTCGGTATACCAGGCTGGATTACTTACGTAGCCTTCATGCTCAATACCAACGGAATAAGGGTTAGCGCTTTTTGCATGCCAGGCTTTGTTGGCCTCTCTAACCATTTGCGTTACCTGGCCATCTGAGCTACGTACCATGTAGTGGGCCGATGCATTTGAGCCAGGATTTTGGAACCAACTGATGGAACCTGAGTAAGTCCCTTGCATGGTGTGAATGGCAACGTGAGAGATAGTATCGTTACGAGAGCTGTAATTTGGTGATGTTACCCAAAGTGCGGGGGGATAATCGGTGCTTAGTATACCGGATTCAATGGGATCAGGACCGCTCGATTTGCGGATTTCACTCTTGTCTGTTTCTTTATTCGTTTCGGGGGTTTTGGTCTCAACTTGCTCACCCTTAAGTGAAATTTCCCCTGTACTGGCATCAATCAACAAGCCTTTGGCTTTCAACAGTTTCATTTCAGCTTTATTGAATGCTTTTTGCCATTGAATGGTTTGGTTTTTTACTTTAATGCCATTGTCATCGTAGCCTTTTTCCAAGACATTTAATGCGTCAAAAACAAAGCTGTTGATTGCATATTCATTGATCTTGGAATTCTTTGGAATACCCGAAAACATGGCATAAATTGAACGATGATGTTCGATGGATTTGCCCAGAAGATCATTATCAATAACTTCACGTTCAATAAATGAAGCTGTGGCAAAAATGTAGGATTCTACATCATCAAGTAAAACCTGTTTGTCTACACCATAAGCTTCAGCAACCATCCCCAAAGTATCGGAAAAACTTTTTTTATTACTGTCATATAGACCAAAAATACCAATAGTCTGTGGCATGCCTAAATGGCTTTCATGGATTTCATGCTCATCAGGCATGCGGTGTTCCCAACGCGTTGCCACAAAGGCAAGACTCTCTAACATGCCTTGCGGTATATTTGGATAAGTGTTGTAAGCTTGGGCGAAAATTCTTTGATATTGTCCTCGTTTTTTCGTTAAGGCAGCATTCGATTGCTGGATGAGTTTTGTTTGCAAATCGGCTGATAATTGTTGAGTTGAATTATCTTGAGCAAGCTTGTCGAAAGTGTTGTTGCCCGAATCAGCTTGTGCATTTGTTGTCATAGCGAAAAGTAAAGCTATTGATAAGGCTTTTAATGCAATTTTATTAGTCATATTCATTCCTTGGTTATTATTTTTAGGATATTTATTAAACCACTTATTTCATAAATAGACAAATATGGTTAAGAAAGGAGAATGTTTCGTTACAATCTGGTCGAAATTCTGGGTTGTGCAGCCTTGCTTAGCCAGAGCTGGGGTTAATTTAGCTCTCCTTCAAAATTGCCACAAAAAATTGTGGCTTTAGGGTCAAATTGACAGGACGTCAATTTGAGCTGAGAGTGCTGGATGCACTTTGAAGTGACCTGTTAAGAAGCCACAATTTTTTGTGGTTGCCGAAGGTGGAAGCTTTTGAATTTAGAATAATAAATAATGCCAGTCTTTTTGATTTGATTATATTCCTTATTTGTTGCATTTGGGGATGCTCTCACCTCCTGACAAAAACAAGAATCCCGTAAGCCAACTATTAGTTGGAAAATTAGGGTCATAATCAGGTTTTTTTATTTTGCACAGTATCCACTCGAGAATGAATTTTTTACTGGCTATCATCCTTTTATTTACACAATCATTGAAAATAAGTCTATTTGGAGGGCTATCACACACTTTGTCTTCAACAAAGTAAGAAGCCCAGGCGATAGACATTAATTTTTTTCTTTTGATGCATTAGAAAACAAAGCTAGGTTCAATGTTTTGATATGTTTGTCTTTCTCATTTAGTAAATAAAAGGAGATAGCTGTAGCCATAATTCCTGATATTAAAAAGCCAATGATAAATGATTTGAAATTCATTATTCAGTACCATGTGAACCAAGCTAACTAACTTTCCAATCAAGCCAGGAAAAGCAACAATAATAGCTCGAAAAACGAAGATGAGGAAAATCTTGAATTAGGTTTTTTATTTCTGAAATAAAAATAGGTTTTATACGTTGGGTTGATGATTTGTGGCTATCTACTCAGACAGTAAACAGCCACATTAGAGTTTTAGAGTTTAATGCCCAGCTTGACTAAAAACTTCTTTTTCAATTTTTAAGCAGTGTTGTAACGACTCACGTTCCTTCCACTGTGCATAATATCTTGAAAGCTCTGGCCATGGACTTAGATCAAATTTAACATGAACCAGGTTAACCAGATTAGCCACCAGACTAATATCAGCTATACTGAGTTTGTCGCCAACCAGCCATTTTTTACCAGTAATTTTTTCTTCCATATAGCCTAATGCTGTGGGCAGTTTTTCGGTAAGGATAAGATCAACAGCGGCTTCGTCAGTAGGTTCCTTGCTAAAAGCTGGTTTAATGAGTTTCTGAAAGTATAAACCTCCAGTGGCTTCCATCATTCTGGAATCGCAATACTCTTCTAACCACAATGCATTTGCATAATCTTCATTATTTTCAGGATAAAGAGCGGGTTCAGGGTTGGTTCTTTCTAAATAGGCACAAATAACGGATGAATCTGAAAATTCAGCGCCAATATCTGTGGTGTAACCAGGAATTTTCCCAAGAGGGCTTATTTTTCGAAACTCGGGGGAATTGTCACTTGGGTATACCACGTTGAGGGTATAGGGTATATTCTTTTCCTGGTGAAAAATAATCGTTTTTCTAACAAAAGGGGAAGGGCTAACGCCGTATATAATGGGCATGGTGATCTCCTGATCGCTTATAAATAGTCTAAAATAGACTGATTGATTTTAAAATAACAGATTGTAAATATGTTGATACCAGTTTTGCAGTGGGTATGAGTTTTGTTCTGCTTTCATCCTTAAAACCGCTCCTTCCCAACTATTCACGATAAATTGGGCAAGTTGTAAGTTGTTAGTAGAATGATTTAATTGATGCGTTTGTTCAATATCAGCAATTAAGTCCGCAAAATGCTCTTCAATTTTTCCAAAGCTGGAAGAAACTTTATCCTGGAAAGCTGGATCAAGGCTTGCCATTTCCTGTGTCAGGTTGCCAATGGGACAACCTGCCTGATAATTCATTTTTTTATACTGTAATAAAACGGCCTGGTGAAAATGAGTGAAACGTAACTGGGGTGTTAATTCCTTGTTATTCAATGTTTCATTGACCAACTGCGAAAACTGCTGGTTGAAATAGTCAATAGTGGCTAAGGCAAATTGTTTTTTGTTAGCAAAATGAAAGTAGAATGAGCCTTTAGGGATCCTGGATTCTGTTAGTATTTGAGATAGTCCGGTATTGTTATAACCTTGTCTGTGGAACAGATAAGCCCCAGTTTCAATAAGTTTTTGTCTTGTTTCGGCAGCCGACAAAGTAGAACCAATGAGATAAAATAAAAAAGAATTTTAAACCGACTGGTCTATTATGTAAAGGGGTTTTTAATTTTAAGTTGGTTTTTTGCAAAAGATTAGTCAACTTCTTTTGGCAGGAATTAAAAATGATTTTAATTCCTGTTTTTAGATCTACTTCGCTTGTTCTTATCCCGAGCTCAGGTTATTTAGCTAACAGTTTTAAAGCCACTGCTGACATACTTTCAACTCCAGTTTCTAGTGTAGGACCGGGTAATGGGGCAAAAAATGGCGAGTGGAGGGAGGGTAATTTACTACCTGATTTTTTAGCCTTCTCATAAAGAGCAGGATCAATTGCACCTAGCCAGAATATAAAGCTTGGAATATTAGGAGAAACGCTGCCAAATCGTCCAAAATCTTCTCCTCCCATAACGGCAGGAATTTCCAATACATTGTTTTTGCCAATGGCATCTTTAATCCACCCTACAGCTTTAGTGGTGAATTCAGGATCATTGTAGGTAGAAGGGGTGAATTCATCTTTAACAGTCACTTTTGGCCATTTTGCTTCAGGTAATCCTGCTGCTTGAGCTAGACCTGTACTGATCCGTTTGATGGTATTGATTGTTTGCTCTCTAACTTTTAATGAGTATGAGCGAAGCGTGAGTTGTAAGGTGACTTTATCTGAAATAATATTATGTTTGGTGCCGCCATGAATTGAACCAACGGTGACTACTGCAGGTTCAACCGGATTAATTTCACGACTTACGATGGTTTGTAATGCAAGAACGAGTTGTGAGGCTAATATAATAGGATCTTTGGTGGTGTGAGGATAGGCGCCATGTCCACCTTGGCCATAAACTTCGATATCAACAGAATCTACATTAGCCAGTGCATAACCGGATGTATATCCTACTGATCCAGCAGGTAGGCTAGCGCTATCATGAAGAGCAAGGTTGTGATCCGGACGAGGAAATCGTTCAAACAATCCGTCTTCTAACATGGCTTTGGCACCACCACCTTTTTCTTCAGCAGGCTGTCCAATTAATAATAGGGTACCGCTCCATTGATCTTTTTTGTTCATCATTTCTGCTGCTGTGCCAACCAGAACAGTCATATGGATATCGTGTCCACAAGCATGCATAACTGGCACGTCTATACCATTCTCGTCTTTAGTTACGATTTTACTGGCATAGGATAACCCTGTTTGCTCTGGTACGGGTAAACCATCGGTATCGGCACGGATCATCAGGGTTGGACCAGTGCCATTATAAAACTGAGCCACAACACCATAACCGCCTACGCCTTCAGTTACAGTATAACCAAGTGCTTTAAGTTCATTAGCTAGCCGTTTTGAAGTGTTTTTTTCATGAAAGGATAGTTCTGGGTTGCTATGAAAATGTTGATAAAGTTTTTTCAACTTTCCAAGCTGTTTTTTTTCTACTGCAAGTGTAGAAAATGGGTGTAAAAATAGTATGGTTATTATAATTAGCTTGCTATAGTTGTTCATAGAATTTTCCTGGATAATTGAAAAAGCATGTAAAATTGCAGCAGTAGTTATAACAAAAAGAAAGAGAAGTTGGAAATCAGGCATTCTGGATGACAACGGGTATATCCCTCCAACCATTCAAGATGCCTGATTAGGGGGATATTCTGGAATTAGCTATTTGGAATTATTGTTAATGTAGGTGGTTTGCAGCATAAAGAGTGTTTTCTAGTAAAGTAGCCACAGTCATAGGACCAACTCCTCCAGGTACAGGTGTGATAGATGAGGCTCGTTTACTGGCAGCTTCAAATCCTATATCGCCACATAGCTTGCCATTTGGAAGGCGATTGATACCTACATCTATGACAATGGCTCCGGGTTTAACCCATTCACCCTGAACGATTTCTGGCTTACCGACTGCGACAATTAGTAAATCCGCTCGTCTAACATGATATTCAAGATCACGGGTAAAACGGTGGGTGACGGTAACTGTAGCACCGTGCATTAACAGTTCCAAAGCCATAGGACGGCCGACAATGTTAGAAGCACCAACAATGACAGCTTCCATTCCTTTTAAATCATCAGTGACTGAATCAAGTAATGCCATTATGCCTGCTGGGGTACAAGGTCTTAATAAAGGACGTCTTTGAGTAAGACGTCCAAGATTATGGGCATGAAAACCATCAACGTCTTTATCTGGCCTGATGGTGTCAAGAATTCTATTAGCATCAATATGCTTAGGAAGAGGAAGCTGAACCAGAATGCCATCAATATGAGAAAGTTGATTTAATTCTTCAATAATATCCAACAGCTGTTCTTCTGTTGTGTCTTCAGGGAGGTTCTTACCTACAGAGATAAACCCTACTTCTTCACAGGCTTGACGTTTCTTGCCAACATAAATCTCTGATGCAGGATCGCCGCCGACCAAAATAACAGCTAATCCAGGTGCTCTTTTGTGTTGAGCAAGACGTTGTTCAACACCTTGAGCAACTTTTTGACGAAGTTTGGCAGCAATGGCTTTACCATCAATAATCTTTGCAGTCATGAAAATGAGACCGTATTAATATATTTAATGGCGCTATTTTCTCAGGAAAGCGTCATCATGTACACTCAACAAAATAAGAAAGCAGCAGAGATCTTATATAAGCGATTGTTTTTAAACTTTGGAAATTGAAAAAATTTAACTTAATTGTGATTTGAAGATGTGTTTTAATGTGATAAATGTCGGGATATTTTCAATAAATTCAATCAGTTAGTTGGGTTGCCTGTAGCTGAGTATGATTTATATCTCTGTGATCTTAAAAATTGCAGGTGAAAGCCTGTTGACTGACGTGTTTTAAGTCAGTATCATTCGCGCTCACTTTCAGACGTACTATGTTTGAAGGAGAATATCGGGGTATAGCGCAGTCTGGTAGCGCGCCTGCTTTGGGTGCAGGATGTCGGGAGTTCAAATCTCTCTACCCCGACCAAAATTAAGATGACGTATCCTGAATTCAGGTAGAATAAGATAGAGGATGCTTCGGCGAGGTTATAGTCAAATGCGCCCGTAGCTCATCAGGATAGAGCATCGGCCTTCTAAGCCGAGGGT
>JBFFIY010000072.1:0-22938 GCA_041556195.1 Enterobacterales bacterium | reverse complement strand
TTTTTTGGTGAAAATCTGGAAGCACTACGAGACTACACTCTTGGGCTTTTACCCAAAGTGAATCAAATCGAAGGCCTCATTGATGTTCGTGCCTCTCTGGAAACAGGTAATCCTGAGCTTATGGTTGAATTTGACCGTAATAAACTGGCTCAATTAGGATTTACCATTGACCAGGTTGCCGAGACATTAAATCAACGGGTAAATGGCAGCATTGTTTCCCGTTTTCAACAGCCTGATCGACAAATTGATATTCGTTTGCGTAATCGTGGTTCTGATAGAGACAGCATAAATGATATTGAAAACCTTGTTATCGGTGACGTTGCCGGTCAGGTGAACAGACAACAGATCACTTTGGGTGCTGTAGCCGATATAAAGCAAGCGCAAGGTCCAGCAGCCATTGATAGAATTCAACAATCTCGAGTTGCTTTAATTGTTGGAAATCTGCAGAGCAGGGGGTTAGGAGAGGTTAGTGAAGAGTTAAAAAAATTAATTGCTGACAACCCGCCTCCCTCTGGTGTCAGTTTTGAATTTGGTGGTCAGAATAAAGAAATGGAACAATCCTTTTCCAGTTTATTGTTTGCTGTGTTATTGGCGGTATTTTTGGTTTATCTGGTGATGGCCGCAACTTTTGAACATTTAGGACATCCCTTCGTCATACTATTTACCATACCCTTATCCCTTATAGGTGTGATCACCGGGTTATATGTCAGTGGTTATGCCATTAGTGTTATTTCATTAATAGGTACAGTTTTTCTTGTTGGCGTGGTTGTTAATAATGCAATTGTATTGGTTGATGCCATTAATCAAGCTCGGCGTAAAGGGATGGAAAAGATAGAAGCTATTTTATCTGCCAGTTGTTCACGTCTAAGACCTATTTTGATGACAACATTTACCACAGTGTTAGGTTTGTTGCCCATGGCAATTGGTTTTGGAGAGGGCGCCGAATTACGTGCACCTTTGGCAGTGGTGGTCTCTTTTGGTTTGGTCAGCTCTACCTTACTGACCTTATTTATTATACCGGCAACCTATTTAATTATGCCTTCACAGGTAACAAGTGATGATGAACTAACACGCTTAAATAAAAAAGTGACAGAGGCCGAAGAGTTAGAAAGTCATCATGAACAAGCAGGGTGGGAGTTACCATGACCTTACCCGAATTAGCTGTCAAAAGACCTGTTGCTACTATGATGGCACTCATTAGTGTGCTGGTTTTGGGCATTATTGCACTAATTCGAATTGAGCTGGCTTTTATGCCGGAAACTGAAAATAAAAATCTATTTGTAATCGTTAATTACAATAGTGCCTCTCCCAAAGCCATTGAAAAACTCATTTTAAAACCCCTTGAAGAAACATTAGCCTCACTTAATGGCCTTGAACACATGCAGGCAACTGCTGATACTCGAGGTGGCAGAATTATTCTTAGTTTTGATTATAATGTGGATATGGATCTGGTTAGAGCAGAAATTCATGAGCGAGTCGATCGTGTTAGAAATGAATTACCCGAAGATCTTGAACGAGTTATTGTTGCTGCACATTGGAATCCAAGAGAAAGTGGTGAAACTATTTTAGAAGCCCGGATTTCTTCAGGACGTGATTTAAGTAAAAACTATGACGTTTTAGACCGAAAAATTGTACAACCCCTTGAGCGAATACCCGGTGTTGCGGTGGTGACATTAGATGGTGTTAATCCACGAGAAATTCGCATTAATCTTGATCTGAAAAAATTGCAACAACATAAAATTGATGCAAGAACAGTCTGGCAGGTGCTCTCACAAAACAATAGAAATATGCCTCTTGGAATATTGCGTTCTGATGAAACTAAAGCCACTCTTCGCTCAATTGGAGCATTTAAAACTGTAGAAGCCATCAAAGCACTACCGCTTCCCAAAACACACTTAATGTTAGCTGATGTTGCTAATGTAACTTTTGAAGAACCTCCACTGGAATATGGGCGACATCTTGACGGTGATTTTGCTGTGGGTTTGAACATCGCAAAAGAATCTTCAGGAAATACCATCAGTATTACCAATGCTGTTCGTGAAAAAATTGAAAAAATGAAAACTGATCCAGAACTTGAAGGAATTAACTTTCTGGTTTGGCAGGATCAGGGAAAAGAAATAAAAAACACCTTAAATGATTTACAACAAACCGGTTTTTTTGGTGCCATTCTGGCTTGCCTGGTTTTATTTGCTTTCTTAAGAAAATTTTCCGAAACCATGGTAGCAGTTTCCTGTATACCATTCTCACTGATTGTTACCGTTGGTGTGATCTGGTTGCAGGGAAAATCGATGAATACCATTTCACTATTAGGCTTGATTGTTGGATTAGGTATGTTAGTCGATAATGCTGTAGTGATCATGGAAAATATCGACCGTTATCAGAAGAAAGGTTATAGCGGCCATATTGCTTCTATATTGGGTTCAAAAGAAGTTTCAGTAGCCGTAGTTACAGCTACGCTAACCTCACTGATTGTTTTTCTACCTATGATTTTTTCAAAACCAACCAACATGAATATCATGTTACGAGAACTGGGTATAACCATTTCAATAACATTGGTTGCTTCATTGCTTATTTCACAAACACTGATCCCGTTGGCATCTGGAAGATTACTAAAAAAAACAAAAACCAAAAAAAAGACTCCCATCATGGACGGACTCCAACATGTCTATGGAAAAACTTTAAATTTCACCTTGAAACACCGCTGGCTTGCAATCGTAATGGGATTATCAGTGCTTTTAGCAACATGGTATCCAGTAAGTAATATCAATTTTAATTTTGATAATGCACCTACTCAAATGTTTATAGGTATTGATGTACAAATGAGTGAGGCTGCTTCACTTGGACAAAAAGAAAAATATATTATCCAGATAGAGCAGGCACTCAAACCTTATAAAGAAGAATTTAATGTGGGTTCAATTTATAGCTGGTGGAGTGATCGACGTTCAATTACACGTCTTTATATGAAACAGGGATTTCAAAATGAAGATGCGATGAATAAAGTTAGAAAAAAATTACCAAGTATTTTACCACAGATCCCCGGTGTCAAATTAACGGTTCAGGATAATGGTTCATTTTGGCGTAGAAACAGTGGTCGGCGTGTAGCCGTCCAATTACAGGGGCCGGACACAGAGGTTTTGGGAAAGCTTGCAACAAAAGCCGTCCAACTTATAGAAGATACTCCAGGCCTGTTTGATTTTTATACCAATGCCGAAGGTGGACAACTTGAACTCCATGCAGAACTTGATCGTGACAGAATGTCTACTTATGGAATAGCTAGTAGAGAACCTGCAAGTATGGTCGAGATGACGTTTAGAGGCAGAATTTTACCCAGGTTTAAAAGTCCCGATGGTGAAGTGGAAATGCGACTGATGTTAGGGGAAGATCAAAATACTCAGGTTGAAGATGTCAGGAATTTAATATTAGTACGTGAAGATGGTCAATCTGTTTTAATGGATTCAGTTTCAAAATTGAGCACTCAAAAAGGGCCTAATCGCGTACAGAGAGAAGATAAAGTTTCCAGTGTCTGGGTGGGCGCTCGTTTTGAGGAAGGTAAAAAAGGAGAACATAAAAAAAATATTGTTGAACAGTTAAAAGGTATAAAACTACCTCAGGGCTATCGTTGGGAATTTAATCCAGCGGGTCGATTTGAAGAAGAAAGTGAAGAAGAATTTATTTTAAATCTAATGTTGGCTTTGGGGCTTATTTTTGCAGTTATGGCGAGTCTGTTTGAGTCAATGCGTCAGGCATTAGCACTGATGATTTCACTTCCCTTTGCGCTTGCCGGTGCTTTTTGGGCTTTATTTCTTGCTGGGGTTGATTTTGATCGTCCAGCTTCAGTAGCTGTTTTATTATTGCTCGGTATTGTTGTCAATAATGGCATTGTCATGATTGAACACATCAACATGTATCGCCGTGAAGGCTGGGATCGCTCAAAAGCCATGATTCAGGGCGGAAAGGAGAGATTACGCCCAATTATCATGACAGCGTTAACAACGCTTGTAGGATTAGTGCCGATTATTATTCAAAAACCCTCACTAGGCGGCGTTTATTATTATTCTATGGCTTATGTCATTATTGGTGGTTTGTTGATTTCAACAGTACTCACCACCGTTTTTCTACCTGCGACGATTTCGCTTATTGAAGATGCTGCTGATAAGATAAGAAAGCTTTACTCTCTATTGTTTTCTAAGCTGTTTTCATTTAAAACATCACGCCAGCATCTTTAATAGAATTCAATAGAACCTAATACTGCTCTATTTGATTATTCACCATGGCATAAGTTGTAACAGAGCCATCTTTTTTAAGTAATAAAACCTTATAGGGTCTAAACTTGTCTTCAACTTCCATGCCTGGGCTTCCTACAGGCATGGCTGGAACGGTTAAACCAATAGCATCTTCAGGCTTTTCTGCCAGAAAGCGTTTGATAAATTTAGCAGGAATATGTCCTTCAAAAACATAACCATCCGTTGACAGGGAAGTGTGACAAGATTGATAACGAGCATCAATTCCATGTTCAACTTTAAAAGCGGTTAGATCCTCATGGTCATGAGTTATCGCTTCAAAACCACTTTCCTTTATATGATCAACCCAATGCCCACAACAGCCACAAGAGGCTCTTTTATAAACATCTAATACAGGAATACTTGCTTGTTTAGAAGCTATGTTTTCAGTTTGAACATCAGCGTCTGAACAGGCTTGAAGAAATATGGAAATTATTGTTGCAAATAATATTTTAGTTATTGGTTGATTATAAAACATAGGGTTACTCGTGGTTCTCATTAAAATGAATGGAATATGTAAATTCCGTCAACACGGACTAGTATAAGCGAGATTATAGAGTAGGTTAAGTATAATTATAATAATAATCAGACAGTCTATCTATGGGGAATATCCTACAATAAATTGGGACAATCTCTCATGTTTATTTAGGTGTTTGTTTGTTGTTATGAAAATTAAGCGATTTTATAATAGAGTTCTATTTTTCAAGGATGAAATTAATGACCGTTGCCAGAAAAAATCTAGTTGATCCAGAAACTCCCGGTTTTTATCATTGTACAAATCGTTGTGTTCGCCGTACTTTTTTATGTGGCATTGATAAGTTGTCAGGTAAGAATTTTGACCGTTTTTTGCGTCCTGCAAAGCTTCCGCATCCTGCTAACGCCCCTTACCAACATCCATGTAGGCAAAAACGTCATACATCACTTCCTTGTGAATAAGCATCGCAAAGACTGGATTGAAAGCAGGATGCTTGAACTTTGTGAAATATTCTCAGTAGAAATTTATGCCTTCGCAGTTATGACAAATTTATTGCTCCTCGACAATTGCTCCTGCATTGTTCTAATAAGCTACATCCTGTACCGATGCAAAATTTGCATACTTTACGTCCCTGTAAATAAGTATCCATTTTCACATGGTCTGTTATGTTGATCCTCTTGCACCCAATCACTGGTCTGACGAAGAGGTTGTGGAACGTTGGTTGAAAGTTTATCCCAGTAAACTTGATCTTCCTCAAAATGAAGAATTAAGACAGATGAGAAAACTAGCATTGATGGGCTCTCCAGAGAAGTTAAAGCTTTATCGAAAAAGACTGGGAGATTTATCCTGGTACATGCGTAGACTCAATGAACCTTTAGCGAAACGCTGTAATCAAGAAGAATTCTGTAATGGTCGATTTTATGAATACCCTCCATGGTATTCACCCTTCGGGTTATTGTCGTTCCTCCAATATTCAAATTTGTTCCTACAAATTTGTGGGACTGGTTTTTGCGTCCTGCAAAACCAGCATACGATGTATAGGGATATACAAGTGTCATGGTAGGCAGGAAGCCGAGAAAGACCATCACTTCCATGTGAATAAAGATCGGTATAAATCACAAGCCCTACTTGATGAAGGAGCGATATTTGCCTGTATGGCTTATGTTGACTTGAATCCGGTTAGAGCAAAAATAACCGACAAACTGGAAAATTCGCAAAACACATCCATTAAAATGAGACTTGAGGAAACTTTGAGTTTAGAAGGCACAAAACCCTTACAAACCAAATTGTTACAAGAAAACATCAAACCGGTATCTGGAGAATTGCCATCCAGGCAGCTATCTATGAAACTCAATGAATACATTCAATTGGTTGAATGGGTTGGTCAATCCATTATTTATCCAGATAAAGCTTCAATTCCCCTGCACATCGTGTCCATTCTTGAACGACTAAATCTCCAGCAAGATAACTTTCTAAAACAAATTGAAAATATGGGTCAAAATTACTATCGTGCTATAGGAACCATTGAAAAGATAAGGACAAAAGCCAGACAAATGAAAGTCAGGTGTTTGCGCGGCATTTCAGCAGCTAGAGTACTTTATCGCTGTTCTAGCTAACTAAGTTCAAAAAATTAATCCTGGAATATTCTATCCCAATGAAGATCTTTGCACGTTTCAAAATCGGTCAAATCCAAAAATAAATAGAATTCCCAAAAAATCTAGCTTTCGAAGTTAGAATTACTAATCATAAATACAAAATTCAGTAAATATTTATTGACTAGACTTTTGTTGCTTTTATTTTTAGTAGACCGTACTAAAATAATTATTTTTGATATCAATAAAATTAATAACATTATTTAACAAGCCACTGAAAACCGATGCCCAAAAGTATTTTTAGTAGACAGTCTGTTTAATTCGGTTTGTCTGTTTAATTCGGTTTAATTCGTAATAGAGGAGGTTAAGGATATTTTTAGTAGACATTTTTAGTAGACAGTCTGTTTAATTCGTTTGTTTAAACATTTTTGTAACTGAGAAATTAAAAATCGAATAGTTTTAAGTGGGTTTGATAATTTTAGCCGAACGAATGACTAAAAATTATTTTACTTTTTATATTAAAAAAGTTATTTGAAAAGCCGCCACCTTAGCCTGTATCTTTCTGAACTTGTTTAGGATATAAAAATTTAGAGCGATAATTTTGTTCAAATTTGTGGCATTTTAAATCCATAAAAAACACTAGAAAATCTCATCTTTGATTAATTAAGGGCATATAAATGCTCTAAATTATTGAGTGTCACCAATAATATATCAATTAATAATTATTTTATTCTCTATAACTTCAATAGGTTTACCAGGTTTCATGCTTATCTCTGGAAGATGTTTAAGTTGTAAATTTTCTACAATTCCGTCTGTTTTTTTACGTAATTGAGTCGATACTGTTTGTGATGGAGGGAGTTTTGTTCCCGAAAAGAGGTGTTCATACATGAGATCTAAAGACTGTTCCAGGTAATAATGAAGCGGTATGATTTTTTGAGAAAATTCTGATATACCTGCCAGTGCATCAAAATGCTGAGCATTTGTTATTTCATAATATTTTAGTTGAGTTGTCTTTTTATTCTTTTGTGCATTCGCTGCAACATAGGCTCTTGAACTGTGGTTAATTGCAATCAAACTATCACTTCTCCCATGAATAATAATGCCAGGTTTTCCGTGCAAGTCTGCGCTTGCTTTAATGGCATTGAGGCTTTTTGAGAAAGTATTGGTAATTTTTTGTGAGCGTTCAAAGGTTTCTCTAAAACACAATGCTCCTGACAAATCCCAATCTTTTGATGATTTTCTTCGTTCGATGGGTTTTTCATTTTTTAATTTGATTAACTCAATACCTGATGTTGGAACAATTCCACTTGAGTGAGCGAAGAAGGTTTTAATTTTATCTTCTTGTAATTTTATGGGTAAACCTTCTTTGTTGGTGGCAGAAAAAAAATAATCGCAGAAAGTATTTGAAGCATCTAGTCGTTGGTAAGCAAAACCATATGTTGTGTTAATCGCTGGCCATAGTTGGGAGAATATGGAAAAGTTTGAAAGGAAATCGGACTCAGGTAATATTCCTGATTGATGAATTTTGTTTAATGACTCTTCTGCCTGTTCTTCTAATGAATTTGTTTTTAGTAAACCCTGATCTTTTAGTCCCTGACATCTTTCCTTAAATTGTTCTGTTTGTGAGGGTGAAAAATAATAAAAAGGAGAACCAGCTAATTGTTTTGAAAGTAAAGCACAGGGTTGATACAGTCCAAGAATTGTCGAGTAATCGTAAAGTGATCTTCCTAGATTGCTAACAATGCCATGCTGATCTTCAATGGTTAGTGAGCTAGTTTGTTTTGGTGTGATGTTTGGCTCTGCTGCAACTACTGCATGAATAAGCCCCTGTTTATCTTGTTCCGCTGCTCGAAGAACTGCTGAACCCCCATTGGAAATGCTGCTGGCTATTACTTTAAGTTTTCTGGTCAATGCTTCACCATATTTTGCCGCTAATACAGCACGCGCAAAACGAATAGAGTCAAGAGTAAATTGCCCCCAGTCAGCTTCAGGGTTTTGCTGGCTATGGGCATGTTTTTCTGCAACCATAAAGGGACTGACCAGTTCTTTTTTATTCTTAATCGGGGTAAATTTAGTCAAGGTAAACAATGATGTCGGAAAAGATTGAGGTTTTGACAATGTTCCGAACAGATCTAAACTCTGAGAATGAGGTGTGGTCATATTAAAAACAAAACCGCTTCCAGTGCCTTTGTCTGTATAGACAACCGCACATTGTTTTCTTAACGCCCAATCACCACTTGTGCCGACAGCACCATAAATCCCTCGGGAACCCGAAGAGGGCGCAGCAACTAAACAGGGGCTTTTCTGGTTGAAATTATCAGGGATCTGTAATGAAAAACTTGTGGCAACATTACCGTTGTTATCTTTTTTCCAGGAAATATATTCACTACCAGCAATAGCCTTAGAATTCTCAGGTGGGCCATAGAGTCGGCCGTATCCTCCTGCTGAACTGACATCAATTAAAGCTCGAATATTGGTGTAATAGGTTAGTTTTCTCAAAAACTTAGGACTAGTATTTTCTTTTGTGTTTATGGGTTCTTTGGTCATACGTAGCTCGGTATGACTCAATCCTGCTGTTAGTAAGTCGTCTGTTTTACCATCGTAATAACGAAAAGCCACGGGATTATCATAAACCTTGTCAAGCCAGTTGGGCTGATTGCCTGGGGATTGTGCATCTGGGGATTGTGCATAACAGGTAGAAACCAGTAGTATTTGTATTAAAGAGACTAATGTCACTGAGTTAGTAAAACTGGCGTATTTATTTTTGTAGAGACTCATTCCTGTACTGCCTGTTAAAACTGTTCTACGTTGATTATGCCAGAGTTTATTAAACAAGTAACAGATCTAACCTAGTACTATAGTACTGGTTAATCGCAGCTTAAGTTCTGCTAGAGTGGGGTTATTGTTTATTTTGGAAAAAATCTTATGTCCAAAACTGTACTTATCACTGGCGGTGCTAGTGGCATAGGTAAAGGGTTAGCATTGCATCTGGCAAATAATAATCGAGTAATCATAACTGATCTGGATTTGGAACAGGCCTTATCTGTCGCTGAGAAAATTAATCGATTGGGCGGAAATGCTCATGGTTTTCAGTTAGATGTCACCCAGGGAGCCTCAATAAATAATCTAAAAATACAACTTCAACAACAACAGCTTAATGTTGAGGTTTTGATTAATAATGCCGGTGTTCAGCATGTTGAAAAGTTAGATGACTATCCTGAAGATAAATGGTTATTACTGCAAAATGTTATGGTTTCTGGAGTTTTCAGAACCATTCAGGCATTTTTACCCGGTATGAAAGAAAACAACTATGGACGTATTATCAATATTGGTTCAGTGCATAGTCTTGTAGCTTCGCCTTTTAAAGTCGCTTATGTTGCAGCCAAGCATGCTATTATTGGTTTAGGTAAAGCGGTTGCTCTGGAAACCTGTGATCACGACATCACTATTAACACGCTTTGTCCTGCCTATGTGAAAACCCCTTTGGTAGAAAAACAAATAGCCAGTCAGGCAAAAAATCATGGCATATCGGAACAGCAGGTTATTGATAACATTATGCTAAAACCCATGCCTAAAAAAGCATTTATTGAAATTAGTGAGCTTGCTGGCACCAGTCAGTTTTTAATGAGTAGTGCAGCAAAAAACATTACGGCACAAGCTATTGTTTTAGATGGGGGCTGGACTGCTCAGTAATCCATTTTTATCTATGTTGCGATTCTAAATCATTGACATAATCTCATACCATCGATAAACTTTTTCTGTTTACCAGAGACACATACCCTAAATTTAACGAGCTGATATGACTTTTAAACTGCTTATTGCAGATGACCATCCTCTTTTCAGAGCCGCATTAAAACAATCTTTGCAACAAAGTATTGATGATCCGCTTTGGTTAGAAACCAATACTTTTGAGGAAACACAAAATCAACTACTTCAGCACGATGATGTTGATTTGTTGCTACTGGATCTAAATATGCCAGGTAATCAGGGACTTTCTTCTCTGGTCAGACTTAAGGCAAGTTATCCCGCATTACCCATAGTTATTGTTTCTGCTTTTGATGATGCCGCTGTTATTCAAAGTGCTATGACCCTCGGTGCTTCGGGATTTATTCCTAAATCGGCTTCATTTTCTGTGCTAACAGAGGCTTTTCAAGCGATATTGAATTGTCAGTCATGGGTGCCACAATCACTTCTCAATGCCAGTGATGATGAACCCGATCCGTTGACACAAATTTCAGAAAAAATAGCCCTGTTAACACCGCAACAGCGCAGGGTTTTAGGTATGATCGCCGATGGCCTGTTAAATAAACAAATTGCTTATGAGATGAACGTTCAAGAAACTACGATTAAACAACATGTTTCCGCAATTTTAAAAAAACTTGATGTGTATAACCGTACTCAGGCAGGTATTATTTTTGACCGACTTGCAGCAGGTAGCTCGCTTGAAGATGAAAATATTGTTGGTTTGTAACTCAGACTGTAGACAGACTTATTGACATTATCTTGGTCTATTGATTCGTTGATATTGGAAATTTGCTTGATGATTAAGCCATGAAGTAGCGTTTAATCATTAAACACGGAATTAATCTATGGATGAAAACTTGCCCCCTGATGAAAAAACGTGGCATCTTTAACTTCAAATTGAATACAAAATGCATGGAAAACAGTAACCAGGTATGGCTAAGGTTCAAAAAATACAAGAAACCAAAGCCAACTCTAAAAAATACTTTCTCGCTTAGCAAACTCAATGCATCTCGAATTGAGAAAGCTCAAACGCTCTGAAATCAGGCATAATAAATGATTCGGGGTATATACCCAATTAATGAAATCAGGGAAGGATTACAAATAAACAAACGGCGACAAGTTACAAAAACCTGTCACCGTTTTTATAGAGATTAAAAACAAAAATCGACTGCAACGCCTTCATTACCATCTGACGTTGGTACTGAGCCAAATGTGATACTTTTGGCTTCACTAAATATACATTCAGCACTGGTTCCAGACAACTTAGGGCCAGCCATTCCAGGTTGGTTAGTAAATCCCCATGAGTTAACTGATATGAGAGGCCCGGTGCCGTCTGTCGTATCCATGGGTTGTATCCATGGACCACCAGATGAACCACCTGAAAGACCACAATTTGCAAGCCACCAGTTGTCACCACCCGCTTCAGGTGTCATGTCTTCGGCACAGTACATGAAGTTAGGATCCTCGCTAAAAGAATATCCCAGGCCGTGCGTATAATCCGGGCTAGTATCTGATGCATCACCATCGTCAAGGACAGGCTGGTTAAAGCTGATATCAATCGAACCAACGGCTGTATCAAGTGAATTAGAAGAAGCGCTGGCACCAGAATGGGCTCCCGAATCACTTACAACATAGTAGGCGTAATCCCATGGAATATTGTCTGGAAATGAGCGAGTTGTCCAGTTGACATCAACTACACCGAATGATGGTGTCCAACAACCCACTGGATCGTTGCTACAGTTTGTATCAGTACCTGAACCTGTTGTGCCATCCTGATTAGGAATGAATAGAACGTTTCTGGCAAATTTTTTGGAAACATCTTCAAATACACAATGCGCAGCAGTAATAATGACCGAGCGACCTGTAGCGCCATCATTAACTACAGTCCCTGAACAAACAAATGCACCCCAGCGGGTTCCTCTCTTGTTAGTAGGCATTTCATAAAGAAGACGCCCCGCAGTTTGTAGTATCAGCCCACCGTTTGACCAACCGGAATTGGTTACAACATGAGCTGGCGCAGGAGGTTCAGTACCACCTCCTCCCGGGGGACCCATCATTGGAATTGGTTTACCACTTCCATGACGGATTAATGCGCCATCTCGCCCACGAATATATCCCAAACCTTTGTTGTCAATGACTAGGTCTCTAGGCGTGGCATTTTGAATACGCTCAGGTGTCCAATGTTCTATTATGCGCTTACTTTTGTCAGACGGTTTGGCGGAGACTTGCGCAAAAACTAGTGGCACTACAAGTGCCGTAGCAGTTAGGAACTTGCTAATATATTTTGTTTTTTTTATCATTTTTAATTACCTGTTTTATCATTTGAACTTTTATAAAACACCTTAGAAGGTCTTTATCTTTGATCAAAATTTGATTTGAGCAAGTGATCAAAGTTAGCAAAAATTAGTTAGTAAATGTTATAACCAATATTTTATGTTTACGTTTACGTTTACAAGTAAAAATTTTTGTATAAAACCTTTTAAGATGTACCTTAATACTGTTTTATTGCAGCCTGAATTTGTAGATCAAATTTTAAACTGTCCTATAAAGCTTAATGATAAAGTACTTTTAAAAATAGCAATAAAACGACAAAAATTAGTAGAATTCAGACAAAATCGCCTATTTTAGCGGGAAAATTCAGACTAATTACTTAATGTCAGTACAAGCAGAGATGATTCGGAATCAAGCCGGTTCACCATATGAGTCAGACAACTAATGAAGCATATAATCATTCTTTTAATACTGTAACAATGCTGGGAGCATTGCCAGTCCAGGCATTTTCATTGGTTAAGGGTATATATTCACTTCATCACTTCATCACTTCATCACTTCATCAGTTGATTGATGAGTGTTTTCAGAGCCAAAGGTTTAACCGGTTTTTCCAACCAATAATAGCCTTTTTTTAAGGCTTTTTGTTTTACCTTTTCATCCCGGTTTGCTGAAATAATCACTGCAGGGATCTCTTTGTTAGAATGTTTTCTTAAGTTTTTGATGGAGTCTATGCCTAGCTGCTCATCATCAAGATGATAATCTACCAATAGCAGATCGATACTTTCATTTTCCTTCAGTTTGTTGAGGATTTGTTGTTCATTAGTTGCTGTTAAAACCTGATAACCCCAACTTTCCAGTAATACACGCATGGCTTTGAGTATTTCTGGCTCGTTGTCGATACAGGCAATAAAATGGTTCTCTGGATGTTTGTTTATGGAAATATTGTTTCCTGAATTTTCATATATTTTGTTTTCTGAATTTAGATCAGTCTCATGATTTGATGTTTTTCCTTTGAAAGGTACTGAAAGTTCAAAGCAACAACCCCGATTTATTTCTGATGTTATCTTCACTTTTGTCCCGAGTTTATTTGCCATCCGATCAACAATGGCAAGTCCAAGGCCATGTCCTGTTGGATTACTTGTGTTACTACCACCGAGTCGGGTAAATTCTATAAAAATTTTCTCTTGATCTTTAATTGAAATTCCCGGACCTGTATCAAAAACCTGAATTCTTAGCCAGTCACCCTGGCGGCGACACCCAAGTAATACTTTATTTCTTTGACTATAACGAATAGCGTTGACTACAAGATTTTGTAGGATCCTGCGTAAAAATTTAGGATCTGTATATATTTTATAAGGAGCTTTGGCTGATCTTAACTCTACATTTGACTGATTGGCTAAAGGCGTTAGTTCCGTCATAAGCTGAAAAACCAGTTCATTAAGTGAGAATGTTTTTAGTTGTGGTTGTACGCCTCCTGTTTCAAGTTTGGAAATTTCTAACAGATCAGAGATCAGTGTTTCAGCGGAGTCCAGAGATTGTTTAAGATGAGAGATCAATTCTTTATTGGTATTGCTGGTTACTTTTGTAGCCAAAGCCTCAGTAAATAATTTTGCAGCCGTCATTGGCTGTAAAACATCATGGCTTGCAGCGGCCAGAAAGCGGTTTTTACTCTGATTAGCGGCTACTGCTTCTGCTTTGGCTATCTCTAATTTAACATTTGAATTTTGTAAAGCTGCGGTTCGCTCAAGAACTCTGAATTCAAGGTTTTCATTGGCTTCTTCTAAATCTTTCTGCTGGGTTCGAAGTTTTGTAATATCTATGAATGAGGTGACAAATCCACCTCCAGGCATAGGGTTTCCACGAATTAACAATACCGTTCCATCATTGAAATTTCTTTCAAAAACATGTGGCTTCCCGCTTTTGAGATAATTCAGTCTTCTTGTCAGTTTTTCTTCAAGTTCTGTAGAAGAGGTGTGATCTTTTAATAGATTAAAACGGATCAAATCTGCAATGGGCCTTCCTACTTTAATTAAAGCTTCCGGATAATTAAATAAGGTCACATATTTTGAGTTCCAGGCGACCAGATTAAGTTCTGAATCAATTACACTGATCCCATGACTGATATTTTCTACTGCAGATTGTAGTAATTTCCGGTTAAATTTAAATGCTTTACTGGCTTCTTCCACTAAAGTGACAACTTTTTCAAAATCATGTTGATTTTCTCCAAAAGCAGAGTCCATTACCATACCTGTTGATGCAGCTCCAAGGGCTCCATTGAGCAGGTGCTCTGTATACGCCTGTATCTTTCTGATCTCAATGTTATTAATGGTTGTTTGTCCAAGGCGTGAAACAAAGTCATCAAAAGCTTTTTTGCTATCCTCTTTACCCAGAAATCTTTCACAGAGTAACATCAGATCTTTTGCATTCATTTTTGTATATTGGGGCTCACCTGTTACCTGGAAAAGTTCTTTTCCGTGTCCAATAAATTTATTGGCCTGAATTTTTTCCTGCATTGTTAAGCGGGATTTTTTTGAAATGGTAAATAGTAAAAACAGATTAAGGGAAAGACTCCATAACACGCCGTGTGAAATTTGATCAAAACCATGTAAACCTAATAATTCTGTGGGTCGAAGCCAACTAAGTCCAAATGGGCCAAACTGCATAATAGCAGGATCAACCCAACCAGCTTCTATCAGGCCAGGCAATAATAATGTGTAACTCCAAAGAATGACTCCACCCACTATGCCAGCCAAAACACCTTTTGCTGATGCCTGTTTCCAATAGACGGATAGGACAACCGCTGGAGCAAATTGTGCGATGAGTGCGAAGGATAATAATCCTGTAGAGGCAATGGCATTATTGCCTGAAATAAACTGATAATAAACGTAGGCAAGAAGTGAAATAAGTAAAATCATGATCCGTCTGATGAACAGTAATTTTTTGCCAATATATTGTTCGTCACCCGCAATCACCTTATGCCTGAGAAGATATGGCACAACCAGATCATTGCAAAGCATTGTGCTAAGAACAACATTGGCAATAATCACCATGCTGGTAGCGGCAGATAAAACGCCCAGAAAACCCAGAAGACTGAGGCTTGCAGAACCTGTCATGAGTGGAATGGTTAAGATCAGGGCATCCATGGCCTCTGAATTTTTTCCAAAAATGGTTATACCTACAATTGAAATAGGTAAGATAAATAGATTAAATAAAATCAAATAACCAGGGAATACCCATCGAGCATTTTTTAATTCTTTTACCGAGTTATTTTCAACTGCTGCTACATGAAATTGTCGTGGTAATAAAAAGATAGCAACAAATCCAAGACCTGCTTGCACGAGGAATGACATAGAGTCTGAATTTTTTGACAATAATTCTTTTACTTCACTTTGCTCAAATGCCGTTATAAAACTGGCGCCGGGCAAGTCCATTATAAAGACGCTATAAAAACCAATAACAATAAATGCAAAGAGTTTTAAGATTGACTCAAATGAGAGAACAAGAATTAAACCTTCATGTTTTTCACTGGCATTGATGCGTCTTGTTCCAAATAAAATGGCAAATAAAGCCATTAATAATGCTGTGACTAATGCAGGTTGAAATAAAGTTTTATTGTTGTCGAGATCCTGTGCTCCAACCAATAGGGTGAAGCTATCTGTCAGTGCTTTTAGCTGAATGGAAATATAGGGCACTATGGCGATTAATGAGACCAGTGTCACCAGTACAGCTAATTGTTGAGATTTTCCATATCGAGAAGAAATAAAATCAGAAATAGAAATAATATTTTGTTGTCTAACGACATTCACTATTCGTGTAAACAAACCAAAACCCAGGATCATAAGTAAAATGGCGCCAAGATAGGTTGGCGCGATGATCCAGCCCGTATCCGCTGCCTGGCTGGTAGTGCCGAGCATAGACCAGGTGGTGCAATAGACTCCGAGTGAAAGACTATAAACCCAGGCAGGTAATTTCTTTTTCTCCGATCTTCGATTGCCATAATAGGCAATTGCAAAAAGCAAACCCACATAGAGAAGAGAGATCAGCAGTAATAACCAGCCTTTAAACAAATTCAGGTTCCAACGTAGTGTTTTCCGCTATGGTGTGGGATTGTCTGCTTCAGGTCAAATGTAACTGATGATCAAATAAGAAAAAGTAAAATTGCCAAGGTCACACCAAGTATCGGTAATACTACCGTCATTGCCGCCATAGCTCCATATGCATCTTTATAGGTTTCACCACATATAGCTCGAATGGTAGTTACTACATAACCATTGTGTGGCAGCGAGTCTAATGCTCCTGATGATATTGATACCACACGATGTAATTGCTCAGGATTGACACCCAGATCTGTATAGTGAGGAGCGAGTAAGGGTAGAGCAATTGCCTGACCGCCTGAAGCAGAACCGGTTAATCCTGCAATGGCACTTACTGCTATAGCGGCTCCAATAAGTGGGTGTCCAGGAATGGATGTCATGGTATTGACTGCAATCTCAAATGCTGGAGCTGCTTTTGCCACTGCGCCAAAACCCACTACAGCTGAGGTATTACCAATTGCGATAAGTGCTCCAATAGTTCCTTCATTTACTGCCCCACCAATACTTTTGGACACTCTCGACCAATTCAAGCCCCAGCCAACCAGACAACCTGAAACCAATGCAATCAATAGGGCGTATTTATGAAATTCATGGTGGAAAATAAAAGAGATACCCAGGACTGAGATCAGCGGAAGCAAAGCGATGAAAACTTTGGGTAGTGTTTCATTTTTAATTTTGGGATCGTCTTGACGATTTTGAAAATTTTCACCTTTAGCTACGGCTTTTCTAATCATAAATCTCAGCCAGACAAAACCAGCTATCGCCATAAATATGGCAACCACCAAACTGACTTCCCAGGCGGCATAGGCTGTTGTGCCAAGATAGTCGATGGGGATCCAGTTCTGAATTTCAGGAGAGCCCGCTGAGGTCATGGTGAAAGTCACTGAGCCAAAAGCGAGAGCAGCAGGAATAAAGCGACGAGGTAAGTTAGCCTCACGAAACAGGGATATAGCCAGGGGATATACAGAAAAGGCCACTACAAACAGACTGACTCCACCATAGGTTAGTACTGCACAAGCTCCAATTATTGCCAAAGTGGCATGATTCATACCTAGTCTTGAAACTATCCATTGAGCTATACTGTCGGCACTTCCAGATGCCTCCATAATTTTACCGAATAGAGAGCCAAATAAGAACATTGGAAACCAGGCGCGAACAAATCCTGCAAAACCTTCCATATAAGATGTAACATAGTTGGCTTCAGCGATGGCATCTTGTGGAAACATGGGTAAATTGGCGCTTAAAGCAACAATCAGGGCACAAAGTGGTCCTGCGATCATTAAATTCATGCCTCGTATGGCGAGTATCATCAACAATACCAAGCCACCAATCAAGCCTATCATTCCTAACATTTAAACAACCCTGGCGATGCCATTGGTATTAATTATGGCAACAGTGTCACTCATAAATGTTATTCATCCCATAGTACTATGGTACAGCATACGGTAGGGCTCAAACATTGTAAGGTATATGCAGAATTCAGTCTGAATACAATCAGGTTATTGTTGAAGACCAGGCAACTTTGATGGGAAAAATATAAATGAACAATAAAATTACTCTACGTAAAAATGTACTTTGTTTGTCAATTGCAGCAGCGCTTTGCGGTGCTGTGCCTGTGCAGGTATTTGCCGCAGATCAAGTGCTGGCTGATGATGAAGAAATAACTGATTCACAAAAAAAAGCTTCTGATTCTAAAGATGGCGAAGGTATTGGAACGCTGATTGTAACGGCAAGAAGACTGGGTGAAAATCTTCAGAAAGTTCCTGTTTCTGTAACCGTTGTTACGAATGAGCAGATCAATGAAGCGGGTATGGATTCAATTGTAGCCATTGAATCTCAGGCGCCGAATACAACGCTTTTTTCCAGTCGTGGAACCAGTTCAACTCTTAGTGCCTATATACGTGGTGTGGGTCAAAACGATCCTTTGTGGGGGTTTGAGCCCGGTGTTGGTTTATATATTGATGATGTTTACGTCGCTCGTCCTCAAGGTGCCGTATTAGATATGCTTGATGTGGAAAGAATTGAAATATTACGCGGACCACAAGGCACACTCTATGGAAAAAATACCATAGGTGGCGCAATTAAATATATTACCAGAGAGCCAGGACTTGAGCCTGAGTTCAAAGCTTCATTAGGGCTGGGTAGCTTTGGACAACAGGATATAAAAGTTGCAGGATCTACTTCTTTTGCTGATGGTGCCTTTACTATTGGAGCTGCTGTTGGTTCGTTTACACGAGATGGTTTTGGTGAGGTGAGAGGAACAAGTGAGTTCGCCGGTGATGATGTTTCTGATAAAGATGTTTTAAGCAGTCGCATCAATTTAACCTGGCGCCCCACAGATAATTTGAACATTCGCCTGGCTGCTGATGATACTTCTGATGATTCAAATACTCGAGGTGGCGGGCGACTAGCTACTAGTAATGTGACTGGATTAGCGCCTCTTAGTGATGTACATGATACCCGGCAAAATCTGGATCCCAGTGGTAACGAAGTGAATAGTTCCGGTCAGTCTCTGACTGTTACCTGGGATATCAACGAGCGATGGCAATTAAAATCTATCACCGGTGCTCGTGATGGAGATACCTTTTCCAATATAGATTTTGATCAGCTTGATAGCAATGATTTAGATGTTATAGCCAGCTACGACGATGATCAGACGACACAGGAATTCCAGTTTTCTTACGATAATGGCGATAATCTAACCTTCATTGGTGGCCTGTATTACTACACTGGTGATGCATCTGGTACTTTTGATGTTGTGCTTGGCGGGTTAGTGGGAGGGCTTGGTTTTACGCTCACCACAGCAGGTTCGGTGGAAACGGATAGTAAGTCCATATATGGGCAAGCTACTTATACTATCAATGATAAATGGTCTGCGACTTTTGGTGGACGTTATACCGATGATGATAAAACAGCGGTGGTAAAAGTAGACGCATTTTTGGGTGTTCCCGGAGCATTAATACCTTTTCAAAGTCGCTCTGACTTTACCAATAGTGCTAGCTTTAGCAATTTTTCACCCAGATTGGGTGTGGAGTATCAGGCCAATGATAATGTGATGTATTACGGAAGTTTTAGTCAGGGTTTCAAAAGTGGTGGTTTTAACATGCGTGCTAACAAGGCCGCAGATCCAGGTGCTGATTTACCTTTTCAGGAAGAGACCGTAGATAATTATGAATATGGTTTTAAAGCTCGTATGCTTGATGATCGGATCCAACTTAATGGTGCTATCTTTTATCAGGATTATCAGGACAAACAGGTTACGACCAACACCAATGTAGATCTCGATGGCGATGGCGTGAATGATACATTTGTTGGACGAATTATTAATGCTGGTGAAGTAGAAGCAACGGGTGTGGAACTAGAATTTATAGCTCAGGTAACTGAGTCATTTAGAATTGATGCCAATCTTGGTTATATTGACAGCGAATTTAACGAATTTGACGGATTTAATCTGGATGGAAGTCCGGTTGATCCCGGTACTGTGAATATCATCAATACGCCAGATCTCACTTATAATGTTGGTTTTAAGTACGATATAAATATGTCTAATGGTAGTGCTATCGTGTTTCTTGGTAATGTAGCTTTCCGGGACGATGTGAGTATTTTTGAAGTTGATTCGCCTCTGGATCAAGAAAGTTACACAGTTTATAACGCCTCTGCGACCTATTATGCTCCAGATGGAAATTGGCGCTTTACCCTGGCAGGTAGAAATCTGGGAGACGAAGAATATCGTACTGCAGGTTATAACTTCCCGGATCTGGGATTAGAAGGCAGTGTTGTAGGTTTTTATGGAAACCCAAGAACTGTGACTTTGACGGCTGAATACTCTTTTTAAAAAATATTTCCATATATACCCGTGATACCTGGAAAACCTGCATTTCCAGGTATCACGGGTATAGAGTTTGAGAGAGTTATTTTTCTTAATATCCTCTCTCTCCTATTATCTGAAGTATAAAAAACAGAGAGGTGGTTAGTGATGAATTCCAGTTATTCCATTCTAAAAAGTTATAAAGTCTGGCTGTTCTTAAGCTTTATTATTTTAAGTTGTAATCAGCATGTGAATGCACAACTACTCACATATGATGGGATGCAAACACAGTTTGCTGGTGGTTTTAATCCTTCAGTGGGACATGGCGGATTTGGTGGCGCTGATAATTGCACGGTAGCACGTACCCCCGTGGTATTTATTCATGGAAATGGTGATAACGCCATTAATTGGGACTTTCCAGTAGTAGATGGACCGAGTGGTTACCAAAAGCCACAAAAATCAGTTTATGATTTATTTATTTCAAGAGGTTACAAGCCCTGTGAGTTATTCGGTATTACCTACCTGTCCATGAATGAACAAAGTGCTCCTCAAAACAATTTTCATAAATCGAGTTATTACAACATCATAGCAACATTTATCGATGAAGTTCGTGTTTATACCGGATCGAGTAAGGTTGATATTGTTGGCCATTCGTTAGGTTCAACTATGGCTCTGGCAACCATAAAGTATGATTTCCAAGCTGGAAATATCCGCAAATTTATCAATATTGTCGGCTCTGTTAGAGGTTTGCAATCCTGTTTATGGGTTGGTTATGCAAACCCTTTAGCTCCTACCTGTGGCAGTCAAAATGCCTGGTCTTCATATGTGTTTGGTTTATATCCTGATAATGGCACCAGCCCTTTTTGGGGGATAGGTGGAAATAACTGGACTGGTTCCAGCGGTAGTTATAGTTTGCGGCGGGCACCTTATTATTATTCCAATATTGATTTTTACACCATCAATGCGGGACAAAATGACCAGATTTTATGTAGTACGTTACAGGGGGTTGCAGACTGTACCAATTCACCACTATTTAATAACTATGCGAATGTTTTAGCTCAGTTTAATGTTGGGGCTGGTTTAACAGCAAGTCAGTTAGATTACGATTTTAGCGATTGGTCTATATTTAATACAGCTGGTGGAGATGCTAACGGAGTAGGGCATTTCAGGACAAAAAATAATACGGGTGAGATTATTTATGAGATGTTGAATACAAATTGCAGAGATCAGGCCTGCACAGGAACATATATCGGGGGGCCTGTGGTAGTTCAATGAGCAAGATAATGAAACTTACCATACACTTTAAACCGGCCTATAAAAGTACCATTGAAACTATGTCTGGTAAACTATGTCTGGGACACCCTTTTCTCTCTAAATCAAAGTCAAAGCAAGAACATTCTTCAACTTAAGGGTGTTCAACCATTTCCTTCCAGATGTAGGTCGGGCTTTAGCCCGACAATAATAATGATAGACTGTCTGTTTACTTCCTTTATCCTATCACTAAATGCCCTTTATTCTGTCAAGCGTGATAGGAAAACCCAATGATAATGATAGGATAAAGTGCAAAAAAATATCTACATTTGCAGAGAATAATAGGACATCCCAAACTTAACTAACAAAAGGTAAGGTTTGGGTGTCCTGCAAATTATCGTTGCAGCTAATTGTTAGGTATTGGATTTACAGCACTCTAGGTGCCCAATTAATTCATCTAGTAAACCAAATAAAAGGTCGTCATTACAGCGATTGAAATTGTAACAAAGTTCGCCAATGACTTGATCCAAACCAAAAGAAGTAAACCTAATCCACTTCTTTCTACCATTTCTTAAATCAGCCTTAGTAACATCATCGCAAATTACAAATTCTGCCAGATTTAGAATCGCTGCTTTTTCCTCTTTTGTGAGGTCAACCTCTACCATCTCAGAAGACATTCTACAGCACCTCCAAATAATATATTACACCGAATTAGTAACGCATAAAATCTATCAAACAGACTTCAATTTGATCGCTATATTCAGACCAAAGATACCTAAACGCCGCCAAACTGCGAGTATTTCTGGGACACCCCAATCTTATTTTGACAATCTAACCCGTTTCATATACTTTAATCAAGTGCAAGGATTCTACAAACATCGTTTCAGGAGGAAACAACCATGACCGTTTTTTGCTCCTGCAAAAACGGCATACATCACGTCCATGTGAATAACACAACCCCGTAAAAATATCGTTTCAGTTTCAGATACCCCTTATTATCACTGTATTGGTCGTTGTGTGCGCCGAGCTTTTCTATGTGGAAAGGATGACTTCTCAGGAAAATCTTTCGAACATAGAAGGCAATGGATAGTTGACAGAATTAATGAACTCTCTTCTGCCTTTGCAATTGATATTTGTGCTTACGCAATTATGACAATTTTTTGCGTCCTGCAAAAATTGCATACATTACGTCCCTGTAAATATCGAACCATTACCATCTGGTACTTCGGTTATCACCGGAAGAATCTAAACAATGGTCACAAGCAGAGGTAATTCAATGTTGGCAAAAACTTTATTCTGGCGGCAGTCTGGTCAGCTCATACCAAGCAGGAATAGCATTATCTGAGATAGAAAAAACAGCATTAGACACCATGACAGAAGTCTGGCGTAATCGCTTATCAGATTTAAGCTGGTTCATGCGTTG
>JBFFIY010000071.1:0-23480 GCA_041556195.1 Enterobacterales bacterium | reverse complement strand
GAAGTTTGTCGGTAACCTCGGCAATCCTGATGTATGGGTTGCTAAGTGGCGGAGTGTAATGGCTTTACCATTTCGAGTAGGCATGGTGACACCCTTAGGAAGATATTTTACGACAGGATCGTCGAGACTCACTTCGCCTTTTAAGAACAGATCAGCTAATAAAATACCAGTGAAGGTTTTACTAATTGAGCCAATTTCAAAAAGACTGTTATCATTTAATTTAAGATTACTTTTTTTATTGGCTTTACCGGCATTAACCAGTTTCAACTGTTTGTCATCAACGATCCCAACCACAACGCCAGCGGTTGCCGGATTAGCGTCTATTCTTTGTTGTAAAGCTGACTGTAATTCTTTGGTTTTTATAGCTGCCGTTGAGACAGAACTGATCAGAAGCAGGCTTACTCCAATCATTAAGTGTTTTAATTTAATCATATTATTTCCTATGTGAATAAATTGCTGCGGATCAAGCCATGGCTTCATCTTGAAAAATATCCTCTATCGGCATTTTAAATAACCGAGCAGCTTTAAACGCGAGGGGCAAACTCGGATCGAATTTACCTTTTTCAATTGCATTGATTGTCTGACGTGAAACTTCCAGTTGATCGGCCAGATTGGCCTGAGTCCAATCTCGTTCTGCACGAAGTACTTTTAGTCTGTTTTTCATCGGTAACGGATCCTTCCAAAAATAAGTCCGGCACTGTATGTTAAGGCGAGTACAGCTATCAGAATAGAAGGGCTTAATTCAGGAACGATTCCGGCATTTTCGAGTATTGAATAACTGGAGAACACGAGTATTGTTGAGCCAACGGAGAATGCCAAAGCATCAAGTTGAATTTTTCGCTCCAACTCATCCAGTTCTTTTAGAAAGCGCCTATACGCCAGCATCATTCCAGCCCCTATTCCAATGTGAATAATCAGTGTTATGGTTATTGTTATGATGGAGGAATACCACTCATAGTCTGAGATATAAGAAATTATTCCCAGACTGGCAGCCCAGGCGAAGATCCATAAGTTAGCAATATTGGCATTTTTAATATCACGTGCTGGTAAACCTTTGCAGGCTATTGCATCTATTATTTTTCCCATGGTCAAACTCCTTTGTCTTAATGTTAAGTGAACTTGACTTGAATGTACGGTAATCTATACATCATGTCAAGCAAGCTTTACATAAAGATTAGTTTGATTGACTTGCAAGGTCTTTACATAGAGTTGTAGGAAAGCCATGAAAAATTGTATGTTATTGAATTAAAACAAGATTTTAATGAATTCTTTGTCTGTCATTATTCATGTTATTATTTTTGGCAGATCAAAAGATAATAACCAATAGCAAAAAAATAATGGAGAAGCCAATGTCTGAATCGCAAATACTTAAAGCTGAAAAAACACCCTTGCATCTTTGGATGATAGGAATTTTTGGATTTCTATGGAGTTCAATGGGAGCAATGGACTATGTTATGACCCAGACGAAAAATGAAGGTTACATGAGTGCTTTTACTCCAGAACAGCTTTCGTTTTACTATGGGCTTCCTTCCTGGGTAGTGGCTGCCTGGGCCATTGCAGTTTGGGGTGAGGTAGTAGGCTCAATATTTTTATTGCTGAGAAAACGCATCGCCGTTTGGATATTTTTGGCTTCATTTGTAGCCATGTTAATTACAACTTTTCAGAATTATGTTTTGTCTAACGGTATGGAAGTTGTTGGAGATACTTTTTCACTGGTTTTTACCGCAATTATTTTTGTAATAGCACTTGGACTATATCTGTATTCCAGAGCCATGCAGCAGCGGGAAGTTCTTTCATAAGCTGAATTCTGTTTAAGAGTCCTTTACTATAGCTGACTTAGTTCTGGATAAGAAAAAAAAGATTTTATTCACCACGAAGAGCACGAAGAAAAGTAAAAAAACTAATAATTATTGGAAGAAAGTTTATTTTAATTTGCCCAACTTGATTATTTACCAATTTTTGCTCCTCGACAATAGCACCTGCATTGTTCTAATAAACTAAATCCCTGTACCGATGCAAAACCGGGATACCGTACGTCTTGTACATATTTGTGATTTATAATAAAACTTCGTACCCAAAGCACTTCGTGGGGCAGGCTCTGTTCTTCGTGCCCTTCGTGTCCTTCGTGGTAAAAATCTCTTAAACAGAATTCAGGTTAAGTCACGATTTTTCAATAGATTTTTCAAGACAGCCATTTCGAGTGGTAACGCAAATGATCTTCAATAAATGTAGAGATGAAATAATAGCTGTGATCATAACCCTTTTGCATACGTAAGGTTAAAGGGTAGTTTGTTTCTTTACAGGCTTGTTCCAGTCGTTCAGGCTTCAACTGCTCATTCAGAAAGTCATCAGCGTCACCCTGGTCGATTAAAATGGGTAACTGTTCTGTCGCTTGTTTGATTAATTCGCAACTGTCATATTGTTTCCAGGATGATTTATCTTTTCCCAGGTAATGACTGAATGCTTTTTCACCCCAGGGGCATTGGCTGGGTGCAACAATAGGAGAAAATGCTGAAACTGATCGATATAATCCAGGGTTTTTCAAGGAACAAATCAAAGCACCATGTCCACCCATTGAGTGGCCGGAAATAGAAGCTTTCTCATTGTTTATTGAGAAATTTTTCTGAATTAAGCCTGGTAGTTCTTTAGTGACATAATCATACATCTTATAATGTTCTGACCAGGGCGCTTCGGTGGCGTTAACATAAAAACCTGCTCCTAAACCTAAGTCGTAAATACCATTGGGATCATCTGCAACACCTTCTCCCCGCGGGCTGGTATCGGGAGCTACAATAGCCAACCCTAGCTCAGATGCAACTCGTTGTGCCCCAGCTTTTTGCATAAAGTTATCATCGGTACAGGTTAATCCTGATAACCAATACAATACGGGTACTTTTTGATTTTCTGCTTGTGGAGGAAGAAAAATCGAAAAGGTCATCTGACAATCTAATACATCTGAGCTATGGTTGAATTTTTTAACCCAACCATCGGCTATTTTATTTTTTGAAACTATGGTTAAATTTTTTGTGTCGGTCATGATTTTTCTCTTAAAATTAATGATCTGCCTTTAGCACACCAGGTTGATCAATACACCAGACTGATCAATATACGACGATGCTGCGAATACTTTCACCAGCATGCATCAGATCAAAGCCTTTGTTGATGTCGTCCAGTGTTAGCTTATGTGTTATGAGATCATCAATATTAATTTTTCCATCCATATACCAGTCAACTATTCTGGGTACATCGGTACGGCCGCGAGCACCGCCAAATGCAGAGCCTCGCCATACTCGACCTGTGACTAGTTGAAATGGGCGGGTAGAGATTTCCATGCCTGCTCCTGCCACGCCAATGATCCACGACTCACCCCAACCCTTATGGCAACATTCAAGTGCCTGGCGCATGGTATTTACGTTACCGATGCATTCAAAGCTATAATCTGCACCACCATTGGTTAAATCCATAATCGCTTCAATAACATTGTCACAGTTTTTGGGATTGATAAAATCCGTCATGCCAAATTTTGTGGCTAGCTCAACTCTGGAGGGGTTAAGATCAATGCCGATAATTTTATTGGCGCCAACCATTTTTGCACCCTGAACCACGTTCAGGCCAATTCCGCCTAAACCGAATACAACCACGTTAGATCCGGGTTCTACTTTTGCATCAAAAGCGACAGCTCCAACACCGGTAGTTACACCGCATCCGATATAACAAATTTGCTCGAATGGGGCATCCTTGCGTACTTTGGCAACAGCTATTTCAGGCAAAATAGTGAAGTTAGAAAAAGTCGAACAGCCCATGTAATGCAAAATAGGTGTCCCATCCAGGGAGAAACGACTACTGCCATCAGGCATTAAGCCTTTGCCTTGAGTTTCTCGTATTGACTGGCATAGATTGGTTTTAGGGTGAAGACAATAGTCACATTCTCGACATTCTGGTGTGTATAACGGTATGACATGGTCGCCAACTTGAACAGATCTGACCCCTTCACCAACTTCTACAACAATACCAGCACCCTCGTGCCCTAAAATAGCAGGAAAAGCACCTTCAGGATCATCTCCCGACAAGGTGAAGGCATCGGTGTGGCAAATTCCAGTGGCTTTGATCTCAATAAGAACTTCACCTGCTCTGGGGCCTTGTAAATCAACTTCTTCAATTGATAATGGCTGTCCTGCACTAAAAGCCACTGCTGCACGTGTTTTCATACTGTGTTCCTAGAAGTTTAAATTATTGGTAGCTATTTTAGGCTAAGAAGCATAAAGCTACAAAGTTGTTGTGAAATAATCAATTTTGAAACGATTTTGAAACCTTGTTTCAGAGGTGTGAACTGTAATTTACGATGTGACAAGTTATTCTTTTTTTGCTATATTTCGTTTCTTTTTCATCATAAGGAACAGTGAGGTATTGCTCTATCGGATTGAATAGGCTCTCTGCAAAATACCTGTAGATTATTGTTAGTCTAAAAAAATTAATGGCACTATAAGCAATGCCATGCCGAGGCTTAGATTAGAACCTGATAATTATTCAATGATTCCAGACATGAATGTTCCCTTAAATCATACCTTCCAGGTTTAATCCCTAGAAGAGACTACCTTGTTCATTTTTTAAAGACTCTATTTTTTTTCCCAAATTTAGTTTCTGATTTGCCTTGATATATGAAGAATCGCTCATATATGAAATAAGTTTTTCCAGATCTGAAATTTCTTTGATCTTTAAAAGCTCCTTTGTTTTATTAATGTATACGAGGGATATTTTTTTTTCTCTTTAAAAGTTCAATGGTATTGCTTAGAGTACCTGTACTTTTTGTATCCCAAACCATTAGACCATAATCACAATCCTCAGCCATTTTAAGATCTTTAGCTGTGAAAAAAGCTCTAGTGCCTGGTGCAACATTGGTTTGAATTTTTTCTGTCAGCCAATGGCCAATATTATTCCTGGGCTGTTCACCAGAACAGTATACGACAACTGACTTGCTTTGTTTTGACACCAGGTATTGTTGAATTGAGCTATCCACGCCATCAGCATCACCCAAAATAACCTGGTAGTCAGAATCTACGATGTTATTAATTCTAGTCAAAACATTATCATCTAAGTTCTTGATTCTCATTGAACCTGATATAAAGACTCTGTGCATTATCTTTTCCTGGTCACTGTGGCAACGTAAATATGACGTATTTTACTATAAGTTCGCAATACATTTGTGGCTGCCTCCAAAGGAGATCCCGTATCAAACAGATCATCAACTATTAGTACGTCATAAAAGCCTGTTTTGAGAACATCATAAATGGTAAACGCACCCATGAGAGCAGAAACTTTTTCTTCTCTAGTTGTAATATCCTTCATAGCGGGTGTTGTGCCCGTCTTCACCAGTTAATTTTCATAGTAAGGTACTGCTTTTAGTTTGGCAAATTCCCTTGCAATTTCTGTTACTGGCTGTCGCTCTCTTGCTTTCGATGCTGGCATAGGGATTATTAGTCCTGCCGATTGAAATACGGAACCAAAAGATGTATTCAGTTGTTGAGCTATTAGCGCAACTTGAGGATAATCGAAACGGTACTTCAGTTTAAAAAGGGCTTCGCCAGCTTCAGTTCTTACAGTACCATACTGCATATGAACTGCTCCATTATAACCAGGTGTGCTTCTGATACTGTGCTTATCAAGCGAGTAGCCTAATGTCCAGCTCCCTGAAATTGCCTTAATATTTACGTCCATAAAATTGTATTCCTTTCCTGAATAATAGCTAACATTGTGATTAAACGGACGTTATGTCCGTATATACAAGTTCTATTGATAGTAACGAAAACCTTTCATGGCCGCAAATGATAAGGGATAACGCAAATATCAATATATTATTGGAACCGTAAAAGTGTCATTTTTATCGTATATCTTCGATTTGCAGAATAGAGTTGAATTTTATTCGTTGTTATTTCAATCATTTACAAAATTTGTTGGTTCAAGTTCAGGTAAAACGTGATATTTGGGTGGTAAATGGTTGTTCAAGCTATGTTCCAAAACTTCCAGATGTGTGAATTTGATAGTGACTTGTGAACTGAGTTGATTATTTTGCTACACTGCCCATCAAACCCTGTCTCAATAATATGAAACAAGAGAATAAATCATGAAAAATATTGCAATATTATTACTGACAAGCCTGTTATTAGCTTGTTCAAATGATACTTCGGAGCCACTTAAACAAGAAAAAGTACAAACCGAAGTCAAAGCAACAGCTGCTGAGCAAGCCACAAAAGTTCATAAAGTCAGCTACCCTGAGACTAGAAAAGGCGATGTGGTTGATACCTATTTTGATACTAAAGTGGCCGATCCTTATCGATGGTTAGAAGATGATCGAAGTGCTGAAACCGGTGAATGGGTGAAAGCTCAAAACAAGGTAACTTTTGGTTATCTGAATCAAATCCCTTATCGCGAGGCATTGAAAAAAAGGTTAGAAACCTTATGGAATTACGAAAAAGTTGCCCCCCCTTTTAAAGAAGGCAACTATAGCTATTTTTATAAGAATAATGGCTTACAAAACCAGGATGTGGTTTATCGTCAAAAACAGGGAGGGGAGCCAGAAATTTTCCTGGATCCTAATACCTTTAGTGCAGATGGTACGACTTCTTTAGATGAATTGAGTTTTTCAAAAGATGGTTCTATCGCGGCTTATTCGATTTCAGAAGGTGGTAGCGATTGGCGCAAGATTGTTGTTATAGATACAGAAACAAAACAACCTATGGAAGAGCCGTTAATTGATGTTAAATTTTCAGGGATTTCGTGGAAAGGCAAAGAAGGGTTTTTCTATTCAAGTTACGATAAACCAGAAGGCAGTGAGCTATCGGCAAAAACAGAACAACATAAACTCTATTATCACAAACTGGGACAGCCTCAAAAGAGCGACCCTGTGATATTTGGTGCAACGGATCTACAGAAGCACCGTTATGTGGGAGGAGAGGTAACAGAAGATGATAAGTATCTGCTAATTTCTGCAGCGGTTTCTACTTCGGGCAATAAACTTTTCCTGAAGGATTTGAGCAAAGCCGACAGTCCCCTGGTGACAGTTCTTGATCATACCGATTCAGATACCGAAATTCTTGAAAGTGAAGGTTCTAAACTGTTTTTGGTGACTAATTTAAATGCACCAAATAAAAAAATTATCACAGTAGATGCTGCAAACCCCACCTCAGATAAATGGGTAGATTTTATTCCTGAAACTGAAAATGTATTATCGGCTGCAACTGGTGGCGGTTATTTTTTCGCCCAGTATATGGTTGATGCTCTTTCAAAAGTTTATCAGTATGATTATCAGGGAAAACAAATCAAAGAAATCGAATTGCCAGGACTTGGAACCGTTCGTTCATTAGGTGGAAAAAAAGAAGATAAAACGCTTTATTATTCTTTCACCAATTACAAAACACCACCCACTATTTATGCCTATGATGTGGCTAAGGGCGACTCTTCTGTTTATTTTGAGTCCGGTGCGAAGTTTAACCCTGATAATTATGTGTCTAATCAGGTGTTTTATGCGTCAAAAGATGGTACTAAAATTCCGATGATTATCACGCATAAAAAAGGACTTGAGCTAAATGGTAAAAATCCAACCATCCTTTATGCATATGGTGGATTTAATATAAGCCTGACACCAAGGTTCAACATTGCCAATGCAGTATGGTTCGAGCAAGGTGGAATTTATGCGGTTGCCAATCTTCGAGGTGGTGGTGAATATGGAAAGAAATGGCATAAAGCCGGAACCAAATTAAAAAAGCAAAATGTATTTGATGACTTTATTGCAGCGGGTGAATTTTTGATAGCAAAAAATTATACCTCAAGTAATTATTTAGCCATTCGTGGTGGTTCAAATGGTGGTTTATTAGTGGGTGCGGTAATGACTCAGCGACCGGATTTAATGAAGGTAGCACTGCCAGCGGTGGGCGTGTTAGATATGTTGCGTTATCACACATTTACTTCTGGTGCCGGCTGGGCTTATGACTATGGTACATCTGAACAGGACAAAGAAATGTTTGAATACATTAAGGGTTATTCTCCGGTTCATAATGTAAGAGAAGGTGTTCAGTACCCAGCCACATTGGTTACAACAGGTGATCATGATGACCGAGTGGTTCCGGCTCATTCATTTAAATTTGCCGCAGAGCTTCAATCAAAACAGGCTGGGGATGCACCAACTTTAATTCGTATTGAAACTAAAGCTGGACATGGGGCAGGAACACCAGTGTCTAAAATCATTGAACAGTATGCTGATATTTTTGGGTTTACTCTGTTTAATATGGGTATTGAAAGTTTGCCTGAATAAACAGTTTTTTACTGGTTCATGACAAAGCCTGTTGGCGAATACTGGCAGGCTTTGTCAATTTTAAAAAGTCTCAACTAATATACCCGTGATACCTCTGGAAATTTGCAATATGATTAATGAGTTGTTAAAACCCATCCAAGAATTTCTTCTGTGTTCAACTCCCGATCTCTGGATAGAACAAGCGGTTAAACCAGAAAATCAACCTGTGTTATTAATTGACCATTGCCACTGTGAAAAAAAAGCCGCGAGCACCGCTATGAGTTTAATTGGTAAGTACTCGGAACGTGCAGATCTTTTGATGAAAATGTCAAAACTGGCTCGTGAAGAATTAAGGCATTTTGAGCAAGTACTTATCATTATGAAAAAAAGGGAGGTGAAATTTGCCCCTCTTTCAGCTTCTCGTTATGCCAAAGGATTACTCAAACATATTAGTCATCATGAACCCGATGTGTTAGTCGATAAATTGATTATTGGCGCCTATATCGAAGCGCGTTCTTGCGAAAGGTTCGCAAAACTGGCACCACACCTCGATGAAGTGTTACATAAGTTCTATTTGTCGTTGTTAAAATCCGAATCAAGGCATTTTTCGGACTACCTCCACCTGGCAGCTAAATACTCCAAAAAAGACATTGCCGACAGAGTCAATTTTTTCGGAAAAATTGAAGCAGATCTCATCACAAGTCCTGATCCAGAATTCAGGTTTCATAGCGGATTGCCGCTGAATCAAAGTTAGAAAATCTGTAATTATTCAGCTACGGGTGCATTTAGCAACTTGCTGAATAGTTACAAAAACCTAAAAATATGGATGATTGACTGAGAGAAATAATCATCTGGAAATATTCCAGACATCTATCCCTTACTTTTTTAAATGAATTGTCCAAAAATGGCCTTTAAATTCACATAATTGTCTGTTTTGGTGGAAAAATGGGCTAAGGTTTGCTTTAATTAATGATCTACGGCAAGTTGGCTCTCATCTAATGGCTCAGGAACTGTATAAAACACAGTCGTAGACAGGCAACCAATCAAATATTCTCCCTCAATATCCATTCAAAATTGGACTAATTTCGGGAAAATCCACTTGTTTTTGGTTGTCTTCGGGAATAATGGATTTACTTCCCATGCTTGGACCTACCTAAAAAATAATGGAAAAAGGAAGGAGGAAGACTACATGAAGACCCCACATGGTTTTAATACTCAAATTCATCGTTTATCAACGTTCATTGTATCCATAGGGATACTCATATTCTCGTCAATAGCTTCGGCACAGTTACCCGCATTCACTATGTCATTTGATCCAACCAGTATCGATAGCGGATCTGTAAGTCGACTGACATATACAATCAGTAACTCAGGTAGCACATCAATCAGAAACCTGTCTTTTACCAATGATTTTCCCATAGGATTAACATTATCCAATCCTGTGAATACCAGTTCTACCTGTTTTGGTGCAGTAGATGCAAGCAACAGCGGTACAAGTGTTTCTTATGTAAACGGTGGGATCCTGGCGAATACTACATGCACAATTTCTGTTGATGTAACAAGCGGTTTGGCGGGTGTATACAACAATGTTACAGGCAACTTAACATCCGATGAAGGTAACAGCGGTAACGCCAGTGCAATGTTAACGGTTAATGCTCTGGCTAACCGTCCTCTGTTCAGCAAGGATTTTTCACCCGACAGCATTTTCTTCGGTGGTCGAAGCACATTAACTCTCACTATAGACAATTCGGCAAATACTACTGTTTCTTCGAATATAACTTTCACCGACAATTTACCTGAAGGCATGGAAATTGCGGATCCTGCTAATGCCAACACTACCTGTAATGGAGGAAACTTGATTGCCACTGCAGGTGGGAATGTTATCTCCTATCGACCCAATTTCTTTTTTGATGCGACTGTTGGGGCTGGAGAAGTTTGTACTGTCACCGTTGACGTTGTAGCCAATGCAATAGGTGAATTGATTAATGTCACTAACGAAATGACATCCACATCCAGCCAGTTTGGTTTTCCTCCAGAATCCAGTGGTACTGCAACTGCGGTGTTAACAGTTGACGTTGAACCTATCTCTTTAAGCAAATTATTCCTGAATGATCCTGTAGCCCCAGGTGATTTGGTCGATCTACAGTTTACTATTATAAATTTATCCCGGTTGTCTGCTGCATCTAATATTAGTTTTGATGATGATTTAACGCAGGTTTTGTCTGGATTAACCGCAACTAACTTACCAGCTAATCCATGCGGTCCTGGTTCGCAACTGACTGGCACAACTTCGCTCAGTTTAATTGGGGGTAATTTAGAACCAGAGCAATCCTGTACTTTTACAGTTCCATTACAGGTATCGGGTACAGCAATTGATGGTATATATACAAATGTAACAAGTTTGATTTCAGCCGAAATTGATGGCAATTTGGTGACTGGCAATACTGCAGCTGATCAACTCTTTGTCGCTTCAACCCCAAGTTTAATCAAAACCTTCCTGGATAACCCTGTTGGTACAGGCGGCAGTGTTACGCTTGAATTTAGTATCACAAATATCAGTACTGTCTTCAATGCTACTGAGATAGGTTTTGAAGATATTTTTGATACGGTGTTACCAACAGCTTCTTCAGTACCCGCAAACGGTTTTTGTGGTTCGAATTCAACTGCTACCTATACACCATTGATAAATCCTACGGGTTCAGATGCTAATCCTGCTCGACTCCAGGTAGCAAATATGGAACTGGCTGCTGGTGAAACCTGTACATTTAGCCTTGTATTGGATGTTTTGGTGGGAGCAGCAACAGGAACATACAGTAATACAACCAGTGAAGTGGTTGCTGTCATCAATGAAGAACCAGTGACTGGCTCTGCAGCATCAGATGATTTGCAAATAGTCGCCGGCCCCACCCTGATTAAAGAATATATTGATGATCCGGTATTACCAGGCGAAACTGTTACGCTATTATTTACCCTGGCTCATGATGAGAATGCTTCAGCTGATGCAACTAACATTACCTTTACCGATGATCTTGATGCCAGCTTAAGTGGCCTGGTTGCGACAGGTCTTCCATTGATAGACATTTGCGGAACAGGCTCGTCTATAGACGGTACCATGACATTATCATTTACTGGGGGTATTTTGACTCCGGCTCAAAGTTGCAGCTTCCCGGTCAGTTTACAGGTTCCTACAACTGCAATCTCCGGGAGCTACACCAATTCTACAAGTAATGTTCTGGCAGATGTATCAGGCTTGTCGGTCATAGAAAATCCGGCAGTCGACCAGCTTATAATTGCCGGATTAACCATGAATAAAGAATTTATTGATGATCCGGTCATTGCAGGTGATACGGTTACTCTAAATTACACTCTGCTAAATGCCAGTACCACTTCAAATGCAACTGATATCACTTTTCTGGATGACTTTGATGACACTTTGAGTGGTCTTGCAGGTGATGGGATTTTAATTAATGATGTGTGTGGAGTCGGTAATGGTTCTATTACCTGGGCTGCAGGAAACAGCTTACTCATATTTCAATCTGGAGCTCTGGGTATTGGTGAAACATGTACCTTTAGTGTGTCGTTGCAGGTTCCATTAAATACGCTGTCGGATACCTATTCCAGTCGCACCAGCCAATTTGTTGCAACAGTGGAAGGTCAAACACTATCTTTTGAAAATGCCCAGGATGATTTAATTGTTTCATCAGAGTTAATTTCTCTCTCAAAAGAATTTATTGATGATCCGGTAGTTCCGGGTAATAACGTTACTCTACGTTTTACCCTGAGCAATCTCGACCAGACTAATTCCATGTCAGATATTTCATTTGGTGATGATCTGGATGCTGCACTGAATAATTTAACCAACATCAGTGGTACTTTGAATGATATATGTGGTGTAGGTTCATCTCTAAGTGGCACCAGCCAATTGAGTTTTACGGGAGGTTCTTTAGCAGCAGGTGCAAGCTGTATGTTTGATGTTTTGTTAAGTGTACCGCCTGATTTACCATTTGGAGTTAACATAACAAACGTAACCAGTACGGTGAATGGATTGATCAACGGCCTTCCTGTGACCGGGGCTGCAGCCTCAGATGAATTGCAAGTTATTTTTAGCGACTTCAGTAAGTCATTTGATAGTGAAGTTGTACCAGGTGGTACGGTCAATTTAACCTTTAATATTGCACATAATAATCCAAATGATAGTCTGCTCAATTTATCATTCAGTGATGATTTAAATGCAGTTATTCCTGGTCTGGTTGCCCTGGGGTTACCTCTCTCAGATGTCTGTGGTTCAGGTTCATTATTATCTGGAACATCGTTAATCACTTTGACGAATGCCAGTTTATTACCAAATGGTTCCTGCACTTTCAATATTGAATTGTCCGTGCCCCTGACTGCGGAACCAGGTAACTACTTAAACGTTACCAGTGATCTCATTCAACTAGGCCTTTCAGTTGCCAACCCTGCTTCAGCAGGCCTCATTGTCATTTTTGGTGAGGTCGATGATGATGACGATGGCGTGCTCAATAGCGCTGATCGGTGCCCAGGTACTGTGATACCAGAGAGTGTTCCCACTGTTAAGTTGGGTAAAAATCGTTACGCATTAGTTGATGATGATTTTCTCTTTGATACTGTGGCGAAAGGTAAGAGTGATACTTTTACAACTACCGACACATTTGGTTGTTCCTGCGAACAAATCATTGAAATACGCAGATTAGGTAATGGCCAGACAAAATTTGGTTGTAGTGTTGGTATTATGCGAAGTTGGGTTAAGCAAGAAAAATTCCCCAGACAAACAATTCTTTCATTAATTCAACCTGGAAACTGAATAATTAGACTCCCATCACTATGAGCTAAATTCATAGTGATGGGAGGCTTATTTTTCAGATACTTTTGCAGGTAAAAATAGCTTTGTTATCCCTGATGAGATTTCTATTGAATCATATAAAAGTCTTATCATACATTGTGAAAAATATTCAAAATTATGGGGTGGAACTGTTCTTAAGAAGAAGGAATAATCAGGGGGATATACTTCACATGTTTTGGTGCGGTGTGTTACTAAAAAATTGGAGGGGGGAGAGGTAAATGAGAAGCATTCAGTCTTTAAGGGTTGAATAAAGTTTATGCTATGTATCTTGTCGTTTATTTAAAACGAAGAGGGGTAGAACGATAAGTGGTACTCTCCAAAAAATCATTAACATACTTTTGCCAGTCATCAAGATCTTCTTCATTTATTGTATTGTGATATATCTCTTGAAGCTGATTGAGATCCTGTAACAACGAATAGGCTTCCTGAGAAGAATTCTGATGTTTGAGTAACTGCTGAACTAATGATTGTTGGCAGTTAAAATCATCTTCACTAAAAACTCGGCGTTGGCTGTGAGAGAGTAATGTGTCCAGTTTATTATGTGCAGCAATCATTTTTTTATCTGTGTGTGAGATAAACTTTATGAAGTACTGACTAATCCCCCAGATGACGAGGGCGACGATAATTAACAGACTTAACAGTGATAAATCGATCATGCAACCATTCTCCTATTGTTTTTATTAGATTCCACATGCCAGGAAAGAAAAGAGTCGACATAATAATGGCATTGGCAATCATCATCCCATATTCATATAGAGGATTAGTGTATCCTGTACCAAAATAATGCCGTTCAATATAACGTATCAGTTGCAACGAAACATTAAAACCTGACAATATTAACACTACGATATCCTGCTTAATAATATGTTTTTTAAAGTAAATGCGCATGCCGATAATGGCAAAAATAAGCAAGGCATCCCAAGCTGCCCAAAACACATAAAACCATCGAGTCACATCTGGTATTAATAATACATAATTCCAAACCACTATGCTCATCAAACTAAAGAATGTGACAACAAGAGTTAGTGAAAATAACACTTTGTTTTTATAGTTGAGACCGCAAGAAACGATCAATAGAATCACATACCAATGTTCTAAGAGATATGTGAAAAGATTGATCGCTGCAGTCATTTTGTTTATTGTCCTCTATTAAACATCTAACTTTAAACATCTAACTTTAAACATCTAACTTTTTAATGTGGGCTAGCTAGGTGGTGGTGGTGGAGTTTTAGGTAGTGGTTGAGAACCATTGTTATTTTGTATGGTGATACCTCCGCTATCTGGCCCCTTCTCAATATTGTCAGATCTTTCAAGTATGCCAGTATTAATTAATAAAGCCAATAATAAATTTAACATGATTTTACCCTCATAAAGTGAATTGAAATTTATGCCACACAAAATGCGTGGCATTTTATATCGTATCACTAAAGGCAGGAGTTAAGTCCAAAGTCCTATATTGTTAATATCTTGGAACCTTTTGGGAGTACTTTTATGTTGCGGCGCAGTATTTTAATAAAGCCATTTTCTACTGAGTTGACTTTTTTAAAAATGGAAGCAAATTTAAACGGAGAGCATTGCTATAAATTAAGATTTTTCTGTTATTAATTTAGGCTTTATTAATATTTGCCAGTAATTTTATGAGTAATAGTTTAAAAAATTCAAAAATAATCCATGAACTAGAGCTGTTGAAATTTCAATTCATTTAGTCGAATATTTTCAGTCGTTTAACGAGATTTTCTAGAAAAGACCTGAAGTTGGCAAAGAAGTAAATTTTTTATATAATTCCATTTAATTGTAACTATTACTTGTATTGAGTTACAAAATATGTTCTATTTTTAGCGTCACTTATTAAACAATCATCTTAGTTATGTTGTTGAGTTTGAAGTCTATCGCTTTGGTCTATGCTGATATTTTTAGAATATTGTTGAGGCATTAAAGTAGTCAGGATGCACGATAGAATGGCCCATTAGGTTGCTATCAAGCCGTACCTTAAAGTTGTTCCGTAGCCCCACCAGGATATTAGGTTAGTCTTGAAAATACCAGGTACTGGAGAGTAGTTGTCTTCTTTATGAGAGACACTAGCTTTGTTTCATCTAAACGCCACTGGTCAGACGTCCGACGTCCAATGACTTGGCTTTAGCTGACTCTTGCATTGCATTTTAGTGAACTATCACGTTAGTGAAGAGTTTGCTTTATGTGTATTTTTAGTTGGGTCAATATCAAAGACTAATTTTTCTAAGTAATTTTGCTGAATTGTAAGTTGTTAAGAGACTTTTTGAATTATTTTTGGATATTTTAAAGAGGAATACTCATGCTTCACACCAAATTACATTTACCTTTAGCGCTTTTAGCTTCATGGTCTTTTGCTTCTCAAGCTGCGCCAGTCGCCAAACAGTTAGCAGGTCCCCCTGAAGAATTTGCACTTATGAAAGTAGCTGATCCAGCTCTATCTTCCATTAACTCAAAAAGTGCGGTTATTCCTGTACAATTTAAACAGGATAAACAGGGAAGCTGGAGATGGGAGACCAATTTACCCATTGATAGCCAGGATTTTAAATTCTTAGTATTTTCAAGAGATTCTAAAAACTGGGATATTCAGATGAGAGATCCTCTGACAAATCTCATGCAAACTCCCAAAGCCAGTCAGTTCCAGTCTATAAATGATTTAAAAACTGAGTCAAAAAGCGTTCAATATGGTATGGAGTCTAACAAGCTTCCAGCTACACGATATGACTTTGAAAATATGCAGCAGGGAAATTGGACGTTGTCTATTACTACCAAAGATGTAGAAAATCTGGATGGATATTTGTTAATTGGTGGTGATGATGACTATCGACTTAACTCTTATAAATCAGGTGGAAAACAAGTTGTCAATAATACTATTCATTATGTAACTGAAGGCGTCATTGATAATGAAAGAAGACTTATTGGTCGGGACAATACTAATTCCGGTAAAGGAATGCTTCGCAGGAATTCAAATCTAATTGATACAGCTTACTTACAGGTCACAAATCCTGATGGAGAGCAAATTAAATACAAAATGTATGATGATGGATTGCATGGTGACAAATTTGCCAATGATGGTTTTTGGGGCGGAGATTTTGTTGCTGAAAATAGCGGTAATTATAACGTTCAGGTAATTGCCCAGGGTTTCAACCCGGAAGGAGGTCCTTTTTTAAGAACGACCGAACATTTGTTACCTATCATTGAACAAACGGTTGGTTTAGGTGATAAAACACCTGCAATAATATCTATAGATGGTAACCGACTAAACATCGATTTGGGTGTTAGGAATACATCTGATAGTTCTGACAATCATTATCGAATTATTGGTGAAGTTTGGGGCCTGGCAAAAAATTCAAGAACCAAAGTACCAGTCTCCTGGATTAGTACTATAGGTAGTTTTAAAGACGGAGGTTTAAACATTGAGTTAGATAGCCGTTGGATTGCTAAAGCAGGCGCACAGGCTCCATTTGAAATTCATAATTTAAGAGTTGAAGACTCCACTCACTATATTCCTTTAATAGAGATGGATTCTGTATCTCTGGCTACCAATGCCTTATCAACTAATTCTCTTAATCAACTTTCTGCACAGACAAAAAGTTTTACGGGTCAGGTAACCGATGAAATGTTGATGGGGAAAAATCCAGGTGGAGACTTTTCAGTTCAAGCAACAGGTTCTGGATTATTATTGGTACATGGTTATTGTTCCAGTGATGTTTGGGGACCCGTAGCCGGACAGTTTAGCGGAGAGATAATTTTCAGAGATCTGGGTGCCAACCGCTCTCATGATGATTTTGCCAGAAGAGTTAGAGACTTTGGTGATGCTAATTTAAATTCTTACGGTATTGTTGCACATTCCCAAGGTGGTGCTGCTGCTTTACATCTATACACTTACTACTGGAGTGGCTTAGATAATTCGTCAGGTAATCGTTTGATTCAATCTGTTGGTACACCTTATCAAGGTACACCTTTAGCCGGTAATTTAGCTGCTTTAGGTGATGTTTTTGGAGTGGGTTGTGGTACAAATAGCAATTTAACTACATCAGGTTCTGCTAGTTGGTTGGCAGGCATTCCAACTTGGGCAAGAAGTCGGGTTTATTACAGCTCTACCTCATTTGAAGATGTATGGTGGCGTTATGATTACTGTAGCTTGGCGACGGATCTGTTTTTATCTGATCCAGAAGATGGTGTGGTTGAAAAATCACGCGCTCAATTGAGTAGTGCTAATAATATGGGCCATAAAACGGATTGGTGTCATACTTCTGGCATGAGAGATACCGCTCAAACCAAAGACAGTTCACGCAATTCTAATATGAATTCTAATGCTAATCGTTAGAGCATAAATGAAGAATAAAAAGGCTTTCATATGAAAGCCTTTTTTTATGGGTAACATAAATTTTTGAACACTTCTATTATTATTGCATGGAATGATGTATTTAAAGCTGAACCATTTTAGGGTATTACTCAAATAATATTATTTTGGAACTAAAAATTAATTATTTGAAAACTTGTGTCATGTGAGTATATACCCGTTGCATATTTACATACAGGATGAACTTGGTGATTGCGGGCTAACTTGTATTGCAATGATTGCCAAGTATTATAACATTCCGATTTCTATACCTAAACTAAAAGACTATTATGGTAGTTCAAGTAGAGGGATGAACCTGTTAAATATGAAAAAAATAGCAACTGATCATGGGTTTGGAATAACAGTTGTAAAATTTGATGAAGAAAGAATCCCGCTTCATTTACCTGCTTTAGTTCATTGGGATAACAACCATTTTGTTATTATAGAAAAATTTTCAAAATTAACAGTAACGATCTGTGACCCATCACTTGGGCGATATCAAGTATCTAGGAAGCAATTCGAAGAACGAGTTACAAGCATTGCAATTGAGTTTGCTTATAATGATAAAAATGTTCCTAATAAAAACCTACTAGGCAAACCCTTTCCTATTCTGAGCTTATTCAAAGGTATTGAACTAAAGGGGGCATATATTATATTGCTCATTATAGCTCTATTAGTGCAAGCTGGTATTTTGGTTACACCTCTTTATACACGAGTAGTTATTGATGACGTTATTAATTCTGGTTCTATAAATCTTTTAATAGTCATATCTTTAGGGTTTTTATTTGTTACCGTTTACACTGAAATCATACAAGCAGTAAGAAAATTAATTCAATTTACTATAAATATATCTGTTAGTAAAAAGATGCAACAAAATTTCTTAAGGAAGCTTATTTCAAAGCCCTTAAATTATTTTGAGAAAAGACATCCTAGCAGTATTTACAACAAACATTTTCATATAGATTCCATACAAGAGTTTTTTACTGTGAATACAATCACAGTAATAACGGACGTTATTCAAGCAACATTAGGTCTATTTTTGTTGTTCATTTTTACCCCTCTTTTAGATACTGTTTCAATAGTATTTATTTTATTCCGAATTATTTCACGAAGATATTTTCATTTTCAGACCTACAATAAAAAGATAGCGAGTATAAGTACTAAGCTTGATTATGATATGCATTTCTTAGATGTGATTGAGGCGATGCAAGCAATCAAATTATATAATGCTCAAACACGTGTCGAAGGCATACTTAAAGAACAGCTAAATAAAAAATTGAATTCAAATTTAGATATATACAAAGTTGAAAATATGGCGACTTTTTTTAATCATTTATCTATATCGGTGGAACGAATAATATTGCTCACCATAGGAGCATTTTCGGTCAACAATGGTGATTATGCGTTAGGGGTGCTAATGACCTCAATACTCTATAGAGAATTGGCATCGCAATCACTTGATAACTTAGTTGATGTGTTTTATCAGTATAGAGAACTGTTCATGTTTGGTGATAAAGTACAAGAAATATATGAGACAAACTCTATAGATGAATCATATTCTCATTCTAATGAAGATGGAATAAATGGAGATATTGAAATTAAAAATCTTCAGTTTAGATTTTCTAGATTTGATTCTGATTTGTTTTACGATTTATCGCTCAAGATCAAAACTGGCGAGAAGGTAGCAATAATTGGTCCTAGTGGTATTGGTAAAAGTACATTGGCAAAACTAATATGTGGTATTTTGAAACCCAATTGTGGAACAATAATGGCAGGTGGTTTGGATATTAATAAACCACATAATGCATGGGTTAGAAAGTATATTGGCACGGTGATGCAGGACGATAAATTCTTAAGTGGCTCTATTTTTGAAAACATTCGATTTTATAATACTGCTCTAAGCATGGCAGAAGTTATTGAAGCAACAAAGATTGCAAATATATATGAAGAAATTATGTCATTACATATGGCGTTTGAAACTATGTTAGGTGGTAGTTCAGTTAGTTTATCTGCAGGTCAGTTGCAGAGAATACTTATTTCTCGTGCGGTATGCTGTAAACCAAAAATAATAATTATGGATGAAGCTACTGCAAATTTGGACGTAGAGAACGAAAAGAAAGTGAGTGAAAATCTATCCAAACTTAATGTAACATTACTTATGATTGCTCACCGCCCAGAGACTATCAATAGCTGTGAACGGGTAATTGATTTGAAAAAGCTAGTATGATGGATTATTCAGGAATCACTAAGGAGTATTTTGTCAACAAGGGTGGCTTTTTCCGGTGAATGTAGTCGTAGTTTTTCTAAATGTTTTAAGTGGCTATTTCGAATAGTCCATTTCTCATTTTTAAACATGAGAAGCCAATTGACAGGATGTTTGTACTTCTCAAGATTTGAGATCAAATAATCAAGAGCATCCCAGCCAAAAGGATCTGCATCAAGTAAAGCACCACTTCCTATTAATTTTTTACTAGCTGTAAGGTTGTTGAGTTTAATAGAATAGTAAAAAAAAGTTTTGTATTGTTTGTCTATATGATTGAAATCCCATCCATTATTTGAAAATATGTTAAATTTCTCAAGAATAAATTTTAAATCATTGTCTGAAAGCTTAAATTTAGAAAAATCGTTAGAGGGAGTAGTTGAAAATAACTCATTTAAACTAATGTCCTTAAGATATGTATCTGGATGCTCTATCAATTGACCCAAATAATGACGATCACCCAGGCAATGATAAAATTTGACTGTTCCATTTACTAAACTTTGATAAATATCTTTTTCTGTAAAAAAGCCTTTAGATTTACATGGAGTTTCAAAATGAATTTTAAATAACATCCTAAATATCTCAACTTTGTCTCTAGAGTTTTGAGACAATGATTTTTGGATATCATCATAACCTAAGCCTTGATTGAAATAATCAAGTGCAATGGAGCGTACGTCATTTATTTGAGATATTTCAAAACCAGTTTTCTGCTTGTAACAGTGTGCATTTATATCTTCTTTTAGAGAGTTATTTACTTTTAAAAGGGGGACAATTTCTTTAACTAAATCTTTGTATTGCCATTGTATATCTTTATTAAATGGAAATTTGAAAGAACCTTTTGATAAAAAACTTCTCGTATCATTTATAAAAGAACTGCCAGGGTATTTGATTTCTAATTCATTAATCAATTGTTCGGCATGAAATAGAGGTCTTGCTCCATTACTCCAAAGTTTATCATAGACAGTAATCGGTACATTTTTGTTAAAATATAATACTGTACTTAAGGATGTATTGAGTACCTTTTAGCTTGGTTTTTGTTTTAATAGGTAGTTAAATGCTATATTATTCCCTAGTGATATAGCGGTTTCTAGTAAAGGTATATCACTATTAAGTGCAAACTCAGAGTTGACTATTTGATAGTTTTCTGCCAATTGCTCAAGTTCAGATAAGTTTTGCGCTGGATAAAATAGTAATATTTCTGGATCTATTGGAAGACCAAATTCTTTCAAAATATCAAATCTTTGAATTATCTCTTCTCTATTTTTTTGTCGTATGTTTTCAGTCATATACTGAGAAAGCAACATGAGATGGTCTTTATCTGGATTTTTTTGCATGACTTCCAGCCAAATAAGTTTTGCATCTTCTAAATTATCAGACGACATAGCTTCTTTCAAACGTTCTATGGAATCGATGTTGCTGGCTATCCATTTATTATCTTCAGCTATATTAGCTTTAACATGTAGGACGTTTGCACTTTTTAGAACTTTTATTAGTTCTTCAGGATAGTCATAGAAAGATATTGTTTCTGCATACCATTCAATTAATTCTGGTTCGAAACCGATAATAAGCTTTTCTCTGAAAATATTTTTTATTTGCTCTGTAATATCTTTGGAAAAGTATTGTGTTAGATAGCTTACATTAACTGATGCACAGTGAATCGAATCACTTATAGTTTCGATTTGAATATTATCTGATAATGGGGAGCTATTATCATTTTTTTGAATGATAGTAATATCAGTTGTAACAGGTGGCGAAAGTACTTGAAGATTAAAGTAATTACTTAAAACAATTGTTAAACTTGTTGATAGTATCACTACTATCAAAAGAATTACCCACCGTCGAAATATATTTGTTTTTTTCATAAGTTGTTAAGAGTTACTAACACGTAAGCCAAAAATATTTGTTAGTAACTATTATACCTCAGTAGCATTCGATTGTAATAATTCTAGAATAATCTCCGTATTCATAATTATTAGTCACGAATATTTGATGTTAATTAAATGTTAATTTTAGATAATTCTGCTAGTGGTTCCTTATTTTCATCCATAGTTATATAGGTTTGTACAATCTGGAACAATGAGTATTGTTTCAATAACTCATCGATTCACATTACAAAACCTTTATATATAGCACTTTTAGGTTGTTGAGTAGAGCTAAATAGCTAATAAATTTTAAATTAATGACACATATAAATTTTAAGGACTCACATAAATTTAATAAAGCAATATATCGTAGATACACAATTATTAGTATTGTGAATGTACCCATGCTTTTGGCATAAAGTTTTAGGATTTGGTTATTCATACCGGTGATTCGATTTTAGCCTAGCTTGATGAGGGCTGGTTCAAATTCAGAGTCACGTTCACATGGAGAATTAATTTCAATTTCACCATGATTACTGATGATTTTTTTAGTTGAGTAACTATTTTGACTACAGCCTAAACCGTGTCCTACAGGGTTGTGTTTATCATAGCCAAGATGATTGTCGAGTAATGGCGGTTTCAACAGTCAATTGGTTAGATAAGCACTGAGTGTGCTAAGATCTTCAGGTGTTTTAATATCCTTTGCTAACTCTTGTCTCATGGCATTAAGTTTTTTTGTTCCATCTTCCTGCTCATTATTTATACCTTTCTTGGTAGGTTGAATAATGGACAGTTACACAATTCTATTTATGTCCTCGCAATAGGAATTAACCTTCATACGCCTTAAATTTAGCGCTGTTACTGGTATTACCCGTTACAAAGCACATTTTTCTGTAAAAACAACTACACTTTAATTAATCTTTTATTCGAAAGTACTGGTATGTTTCATCGTTTTATTCCCGCTTGTATATTTTTTTTAACATGTCATTTTAGTTTGGTGGTTGCAGCTGGATATTTTGACTTAGGCTCGCGTTACTTTGAAAATGTTGGGGATCCAAAATCTATTCCTTTAGGTATTGTCACTTCTATTGCGGAAGATCAGTCTGGTTTCATATGGCTTGGTACTCAAAAAGGCCTACTTCGTTACGATGGTTATCGATTTCGTCATTTTTCTTTTAATGTCAATGATCCGAATTCCCTTAGCGGAGATTTTATTAATACATTGTTTCTGAGTGCCGATGGGCGTTTATGGGTTGGAACAAGAACTGATGGTATTTCTATCTATGATCCTGTTAAGGAAAGTTTTCAACGCTATTCTCATCAATCTGATAACCCTGACAGTTTAGTCAATAATGATATCAGAGCTTTTGCTGAAGACAAACAGGGGGGAAAGTGGATTGCTACCAATGAAGGATTGGAATATTTAGCGCCGGGTTCAGAAAAATTTTTACATTTCAGGCAGGAGCCAGGTGATTCTGATAGTTTGAATGACAATCGCATTTATTCGCTGTTAATTGATGATCAAGATTCATTATGGGTTGGGAGTAGAAATGGTCTCAACCGCCTGAGTGGATCTGGAACTGGCTTTGAAAGTATTCATTCAGATCCAAAGGTTGATAATTCATTGGCCGGGCAAAAAATCATCTCTTTGTTTCAGGCAAAAGACAAAAAAATCTGGATTGGGACCAATGAAAATGGTGTTGCCTGGATTTCTAAAGATAATCAGTTTGGTCGAATAGGTGTTGCTCCTGAAAATCCCACTTCGTTAAGCCATCCTCAAATTCGTTCCATAATTCAGGTAAATGATCATGAAGTCTGGTTCGGTACTTATGGTGGTGGCATCAACGTAGTTGATG
>JBFFIY010000070.1:0-23580 GCA_041556195.1 Enterobacterales bacterium | reverse complement strand
TTAAGACAGCTATAACAAATAACAAAAATAGCGTATGCATCATCACTCGACCAAATAATCCGACAGGTGAAGTAATAACACTTAAAGCAATAAAAGAAATCATTGAGCTATCAAAAACTCAACAAGGCTGGGTTTTTATTGATGAAGCATATATAGAGTTTACGGATAAAAAAAGCCTGATTAATCTGGTAGATGAAAAATATGACAATGCAATTGTTTTAAGAACCTTATCAAAAGCCTATGGTCTGGCAGGAGTGCGATTAGGATATGTAGTGGGCAATAAGAAACTCATTAATGAATTTGAAGAACGCTGTATGCCTTTTAATATTTCAATGCCAAATCTTGATATCGCTCAAAAAGCATTAAGCGAAACAAATGAGAAGGAGGTTGTTAGTTACTGTAAGAAAATAAGGCAGAATAGAGAAAAAATAATGGAATATCTGCTTTCACTACAGATAGAAGTCTATCCTGGAGAAGCTAATTTCATTTTTATAAGCTTACTGCAACAGCAATCGATAGCCATAAAATCATTTTTTCTTAGAAATAACATATTAATCAAAATAATAGATGTTGATGCTAATAAATCATATTTGCGAATAACAATACCCTATGCTATTGAAAAGTTGGAAGTTTTACTTGAACAGGTATTTGCTCCTAAGTTAATTTGCCTGGATATGGATGGCGTATTAATTAATACCAGCGGAAGTTATGATGCATCAATAAAGGCAACAGTAAAAACAATTTGTCAACAAGAGGTAGAACAATCCGCTATAGACTTTCTTAGAAATAAAGGTGGATATAATAATGATTGGGTATTAACTCATAAGCTTCTAATCGACTGGAAAGAAGATATAAGTCTGGAAGCGGTAACAGATGTTTTTCAAAAACACTATTTGGGAGGCGGAAGTGCTGGAAGCAATAGCCAGGAAAAAACAAATGACGGGCTAATATTAAAAGAAACCGCATTGATAAATCTTACAATGGTTAATCTAATCAATAAAAATAAAATAAGTTTTGCAGTTGTAACAGGTCGACCAAAGGCTGAAGCGGATTTGGGAGTGACAATGTTAGGACTAAGCAATATTGATGTTATTAGTCTCGATGATGTTAAAGAACCTAAACCGTCAGCAGAGGGTATTAATAAATTACAAAATAAATATTCAACCCAGAGCTGGATGTGTGGAGATAATCCCGATGATATGGTGGCCGCTTGTTTGTCAAATTCCTTGGCAATAGGCATAGGAATTAAAAATAAAGAAAGCTTATATAAAGCAGGTGCAGATATAGTTTTGAATGATATTAATGAATTGGAGAATTGGCTGTGTCAAAAATGAATCCTAATGACTCTAAAAGTAAGAAGAAGCAAGAGATAAACATAAAACGCGATACAAAAGAAACAAGCATAGACTTGAATCTTAATACTAACGGAAGCCAGAGAGTTGAGATTAATACAGGTATTGGATTTTTCGACCATATGCTAACTCAATTAGCCAGCCATGCCCGATGGGATTTAACACTGAAAGTATCAGGAGACTTAGATGTTGATGACCATCACACTGTTGAGGATGTTGCAATTTGCCTGGGAGAGGCAATACAGAAAAGTTGGAGAAATAGTAACAGCGTGCGGAGATACGGTCAAAGGTTGCTACCCATGGATGAAGCGTTAATTCTCTGTGCTGTAGACTTATCTGGAAGAGGTATGTACGTGGGAGAACTGGAGTTCACCAGAGAAACAATTGGTGAAATAAGCACAGAAATGTTTGAACATTTTTTTAATACTTTAGCCATTAGCTCAGCTATGACTTTACATATAAAACCATTTTATTTTCGTAATAATCATCATTTAATCGAAGGTTGTTTTAAATCCCTGGCTTATGCTCTCAGAGAAGCACTAAAATCAGATGTTGGAGAAAATTCAACAAAGGGCAGCTTGTAACTCTATAAAAAAAAGAGAGTAAAAAGAGAATGAGAAAATGAAAAAAATACTCGTTATTGATACTGATTCAGGCAACCTGTTTAGCCTTAGATCTGCTTTGGAAAGGTTAGAGGTAGAAGTGGTGATTTTAAAGCAACCGAATAAAGAACAGTTTGATGGCATAGTCATCCCTGGACAGGGAAGGTTTGGTGAAGTGATGAAAAATATGCGAGAACAAGGCTGGGATCTATACTTACAAGAGATGAAAAAAACATCCATATCCATCGTTGGTATATGTGTAGGAATGCAAGTTTTCTTCGAAACCAGTGATGAAGACAGAACACAAAAAGGACTTGGGTGGTTAGAGGGTAATGTTGAAGCCCTGGCATTTCCCAAAAGACCTATGGTGGGTTGGGCGAGCTTGTCGAGTCAATTATGGCCGAAAGCTCAGGTATATTTTGTAAATAGTTATGGGGTTAAATCTAGTAAATATAGCATTGCTGAAACCCGCTATGGTGAAACATTTTGTGCTGCTATTAAAAAAGAAAATATATATGGCTTGCAGTTTCATCCAGAAAAATCAAGCGATATTGGTCGAAAAATACTGTCCGATTGTTTGCTATCTTGTATTTAGAAAAAGGTGAAAAAATGCCAGTGAATAACAACCCGGATCAAACAGATAGTTTAATGAAACGGCTGATTGTTTGTTTAGATGTTGATAATGGACGAGTGGTAAAAGGTACTCAGTTTAAGCAACTAAAGGATATGGGTGATCCCGTGGAAATGGCGCTCAATTACGAAAAACAGGGCGCAGACGAGCTGGTGTTCTTAGATATATCGGCAACTCATGAACGAAGACCTACGGCACTAAAATTAGTGTCGAATATTGCACAGCATCTTTCTATTCCATTCACTGTTGGAGGTGGCTTAAAAGAGCTTGATGACGTCAAGGCATTTTTAGATGCAGGAGCAGACAAAGTTGCCTTAAATACTACTGCGATATTGCAACCTGATATATTGGACGAGACTGCTAAAATTTACGGTAATCAATGTATTGTTGTGGCTATAGATGTAAATAAAAATATCAATAATAGAAATTTTGATATTTATATTAATGGTGGTCGAAAAATAACTGACAAGAATATTGAAAGCTGGTGCAAAGAGGTCGCGGATAGAGGAGCAGGAGAAATTCTTCTTACGGCAATGCATAAAGATGGAACTGGTACGGGTTTTGATGTTGAATTAACCAAAAATATATCTCAAATAGTACCAGTGCAGGTAATTGCTTCGGGAGGCGCAAGTACAGAGCAACATTTTCTTGAAGCCTACCAACAAGACATTGATGCTTGCCTGGCCGCAGGTATGTTCCATTCAGGCAGGTATAAAGTTGATCAGGTTAAGAGTTATTTGTGTAGTCAGAATATAAATATTCGTTACTGACTTTAAATAAGCTTGGATATTGTTTTTTCCGTTGCTGACGTAATTGTCATTTCGATGGAGCCTAAGCGACTGAGAAATCTTTCTACATATAAGTTCCCTTTGTCGCTTAGGCTTCATCGGGATGACAGAAGAATTCATCTGTAATCAATACCCTTCAGTTTGTGGTGGGTATGTTTGTTTTTTTAAAAATAGGGGTTCCACATGTTAATTCCATCTATTGACATTATGAATGGCAAAGCTGTTCAGCTTAAACAGGGCAAAGAAAAAGTTATTGAACGTGAAGATGTTTATGATTTATTAGAAAAATTTTCCATTTATGGAGAGGTTGCCATTATTGACTTGGATGCAGCTCTTGGACAAGGCGATAATAAAGAATTGATAAAAAAACTTTTAAAGCTCCATCCCTGTCGAGTCGGTGGTGGAATTCGAAATTTAGCCGCAGCTCAGGAATATATTAAAGCTGGAGCGAGTAAAATTATCATCGGTACCAATTGCCGGGAAAGTTGGGTAAAAAAAATATCGAAAGATTGTTTGATCTTTGCCATTGATGCCAAAGCAGATAACTGGTCAACACAAGGCTGGACCAATACAGAGCAAGAGAAAATTTTGGATTTAATTCCTGAGCTTTCAAAAAACTGTAGTGAGTTTTTATATACCCAGGTTTTAAAAGAAGGCCTGATGCAGGGAATGGACCAACCAAGAATTGAGAAAATAATTAAGGCATCTCCAGTACAGGTTACTGTTGCCGGAGGGATCACCGAGGTTACAGATATTCAATGGTTAACCAGCCTGGGAGCTAATGCACAAATAGGAATGGCCATATATACTGGCAAACTCAGTTTAAATGATTGTTTTTTAGCACAACTGGATTTTGATAAAAACAATTTGATCCCTACCATTGTCCAAGATGCAGAAACCGATAAAGTGTTAATGTTGGCTTATTCAAGTCGAGAATCGATTGTACATGCTTTAAATACAAAAAAAGGAGTTTATTGGAGCAGAAGTAGAAATGAGTTGTGGGAAAAAGGTTTAACCAGTGGAAATACGCAATGCCTGGTTCAAGCAGATGTCGATTGTGATGCAGATACAATTCTATTTAGAGTCAAACAAACTAACCATGCATGCCATTTTTCACGATATAGTTGTTTTGCTTCTCAGAATCGCCCCTTTAACCTGAACCGATTAACGCAGCTTTTAATAAGCAGGAAACAAAACCTGCCAAAGGACTCATTTAGTAGTAAACTTTTTCAGTCCGATGAATTAAGAGCCGAAAAAATACGCGAAGAATCCCTTGAACTGATTGAAGCTGAATCATTTGAAGACGTACGTTGGGAAGCCGCAGATCTGTTATTTTTTACTCTCGTAGATGCACTGGCTAAAGGCGTAGAGATCACGGAAATCAATTCTGAGTTAAGGAGCAGGTTTAATGATAACTAATGTAGACAGCTGGCTCCGTCCCAGCTGGAATGAAAATACCCTGATAGAGAATAGCGTAAAACAAATACTGGATGATATTCAGGTACGTGGTGATTTGGCCATTGAACATTATGCTGATAAATTTGATCAAGTAAAACCCTGTGTCATTGAACTGGAATCTTTTGAGCAATATCCCTTAGATCCAGATCTGGCTAATGCCTTAAAATTCTCGGCTAACCGAATAGAAGCTTTTGCCAGATTTCAGAAAGAAGGCATTCAATCGAGATATTTTAGCGATGAGTTTGGTACTTTCGGTCAAGTTGTTTCACCTACTGAGCGAGTGGGTTGTTATATTCCTGCAGGACGTTATCCATTGATCTCTACCGCGTTAATGACCTTGATCCCGGCCAGGGTTGCTGGATGTAAAAGCAGGATCGCCTGCTCTCCATCAAATGATCCTGCCATTCTTGCTGCTGCATCATTGGGTGGAGCAACTCAATTTATTCACCTCGGAGGTGTTCAAGCGATAGGTGCATTAACTTTCGGGTATGATCAAATGGCTGCAGTTGAGCTGATCGTAGGCCCGGGTAATGCATGGGTAAATGAAGCTAAAAAACAAGTACAGGGCCGGGTCAAAATAGATAGTCTGGCAGGACCTAGCGAATTATTGGCAATTTGTGATGCCTCACAACCTGTTGAGTGGATAGCATTGGATGCACTTGCCCAGGCCGAACACGATCCTTTAGCCTGTTCACTGATCTTGAGTGATAATCAGAATTGGTTACTAGAACTGGAACAGTATTTATTAAAAAACACCAACACTCAAAAATTATTGAAAGAACAGCAAATAGAGTTGCTTTATGCTGATTCAACGCAAGAACTAATAGATTTTAGTCATGACTATGCCCCCGAGCATTTAATGTTATGTCACGACAAAATCAGTTCAGATCAATTGACCAATTATGGGGCAATTTTTCTTGGTGTTAACAGTGCAGTAGCATTGGGAGATTATGTCAGTGGACCAAATCACACCCTACCCACTTTGGCTAGCGCTAAACAAACTGGAGGATTAAGTGTGACAAGTTTTTTGAAAACCAGTACAGTTCAAAAAATTAATGACAGCGGAAGAAAAGTATTATCACAACATGCCATGTCTATGGCTCAGGCAGAAGGTTTGAAGTTTCATTATGAGAGTTTGAAAATTCGCCTTTAACAACAATTTGGCAATAAAAGTCGATTCTTGACTATAATATTTCTTATATCGCGGGTATAACAGGTACAGTCAGGTTTTAAAAAATACCTGACGCCGGGGAAATATTATGGCTCCAAACTCATGGGCATGTTAGGTTATATAGGAAATTAGTACACATGGCTGAACTTAAAACAAAAGTAAATGATGATGATGTTTATGAATTTCTAAATGAAATTGACAACGAAAATAGACGCAAAGACTGTCTGGAAGTTTTGTCTCTAATGGAGCAGGTTACATCAAAAAAAGCCAAAATGTGGGGCGCTAATATCGTAGGTTTTGGCAGTTATCATTATAAGTATGCCAGTGGCAGGGAAGGCGACTGGATGATGATAGGTTTCTCTCCCCGAAAACAAAATCTAACGCTATATATTATGTCTGGATTTTCAAATTATGAGACTTTAATGGAAAAGTTGGGAAAGCATAAAACGGGAAAATCCTGTCTGTATATTAAAAGTCTGGATGATATTGACAGGAAAATACTTAAACAGTTAATCTCTCAATCGGTGATTTATATGCAGCAGACATACGAATGCTGTTGAAAAAAGAAGACTTTAAATTACAACAATAAAAATATCTTTGGAGGATAAAAATGACTGGGAGTACAAAAATACCAACCTGGTTTTGGATAGCATCAAGTGCAGCTTTAGTTTGGAATTTAATGGGCGTCATGGCATTTGTTGCTCAAATGATGATGACACCTGAAACTCTACAACAGCTTCCGCAAGCTGAAAGAGATATTTATGCAAATACACCAGTTTGGGCAAATATTGCTTTTGCCTGTGCAGTTATAGGTGGAGCTTTAGGCAGTGTTGCATTGTTAATTAAGAAAACCTGGGCGCTTTATCTCTTTGTGCTCTCTTTTGCGGGTATTTGCACACAAATGTTCCACGTATTTTTTATCAGTAACTCATTTGAAGTTTTTGGGCCAGGCGGCATGATTATGCCGATCATGGTTGTTATTGTTGCAGTTGCATTAATTTGGCTATCCAAAAATGCAGCAAGTAACAACTGGACCAGCTGATCACTGGTTATACTTCAGGATCAATGAAATAAGATGACAGTCAGTCGTTCTCAACAAAAAGAAAAAACTCGAAGAGCAATCATAGATGCTGCTTTAAGCCAGCTAACCGATGAAAAAAGCTTTGCCAGTCTTAGTTTGCGAGAAGTGGCGAGAGAAGCAGGAATAGCGCCGACCTCTTTTTATCGCCACTTTAAAGATATGGAAGAACTGGGTTTAACCCTTGTTGATGAGTCGGGTCTGGTGTTAAGACAATTAATGCGTAAAGCCCGTAAACGATTTGCAAAAGGTGGCAGTGTTATTGTCACTTCCGTTAGAACCTTCATGGAGTTTACTGAAAAAAATCCGAATGTTCTGAGATTATTGTTCCACGAACGCTCAGGGACTACTCATGCTCTACGCAAAGCAGTAGCACGCGAAATCCAATATTTTATTGTTGAACTAACAGATTATGTGCAATCTCTGGGATTTGATAAAGAATCAGCCAGTATACAGGCGGAAGCCATGGTGGTATTGGTGTTCAATGCAGGAGCAGAATATCTAACGGCAAAACCAGGCCAGCGCGAACAATTAGAGCAAAGAGCCATTCAACAACTCCGCTATCTTGCGGCAGGTGCTGAAAGTTTCAAAAATAAGATCTCTTAATCCCTTCAAAAAAAAACTCACTTAAACTGAAAATATCTGGAAAAACATCTCTTTTGCCTGTTGAAGCGTACACGTGTAAATATTTATGCATATGTGTTTAGCTTATCTTGTTGAAATGTATGGATATATTATGACGTTAATCAAGCAAACGATATTTTCATTGATTAATTGTAATTTCAGCGTACAATTGTACTCTTAAATAGTTGAGTGAATATGGATCATTTTATTCGAGATTCAGTAGAAGGTATTTTTAATGTTCAAAGTTGTAAAGGAATGGTTGTCTAGTTCCATTGTTAATCATGCAAAGTTTGGCGATTATCTGGAGCCCTTAATTCAACCCTTTTTCCCAGGCTGGACAGCCAATGGCTTCCGCGCAAAAGTCATGTTAGTGAGAGATGAGAGTCCATTAGTTTATTCCCTGGTATTAAAGCCTGATAGAAGCTGGAAAGGTTTTAGAGCAGGGCAATACATTGAATTAACTGTTGAGAAAAATGGTGCACGATTAACTCGTATTTTTAGCATTTCTTCAAACCCTGACTTATACCTGAAACATGGCATTATTGAATTAACCATTCGTAAACAGGAACATGGTCGCATTACTCCATGGTTAAGAGAAAATCTGAAATCAGGAAAATATGCAGGTTTATCTGTGGCACGGGGAGACTTTGTATTATCAGATTTAAATCAGCCTTTACTATTCATAGCAGGAGGAAGTGGCATCACTCCTTTTCGCAGTTTTCTGGGGGAGCTGAGTCTGTCTGGTTGTGCCGTTGATGTTCACCTTTTTTATTACGCTAAACATGCTGATCATTTATTTGTTAAAGAATTAAAAGCCTATGAAGAGCAAATTACAGGATTAACCATCTCGTTTATCAACACTGATGAAGCAGGCATAATAAATGAACAACAGTTGCAACAACGATGTGATGATTTTACTTCAAGAAAGGCATATATCTGTGGGCCTGGCGGAATGATTGAGGCCAGTGAAAAAATCTTGTTAAATCAAGGTGTAATTTCTACCTCAATACATTATGAATATTTTGGTCCAGCGCCGACAAAAGATATCTCAATTGATAATCGGGGAGAGGTTCTTTTTGAGCGAACAGACATTAAAGTTGCATCAAAATCTAAAACTAGCCAAACCTTACTCGAATTAGCTGAAACAGCAGGATTAAAACCCATAACAGGCTGCCGCATGGGTGTCTGTCACCAATGTATATGTCAGAAGAAAAGAGGCGTCATTTACAACACTTTGACTCAGGCTTTTTCAGATCCTGGACAAGAGGAGGTACAGCTTTGTGTCTCTGTTGCTGTTGGTGATGTGGTATTAGAACTTTAGACTCTTGAATAAAACGATGAGTAGAATAATGACATTAAAATTAACACCAGAACAATTTAGTTCACTTGAAGAAGAACTTAATGAGATCCGTGATGAAGCATTGAGTGATGTGGGTCAGAAGGATGCAGATTATATTCGAAAAATGATAAGACTGCAGCGATGGATTGAAATATCGGGTCGAATAACTCTCATGCTGGGTTTTCTACATCCATTTTTTTGGGTGTTGGGCGTATTATCATTGGCACTGTCGAAAATTTTAGACAATATGGAAATAGGGCATAACGTGCTTCATGGCCAATATGACTGGATGAATGATCCCAACATCAACTCGCGTCATTATGAATGGGATATTGTTGGTGATGCAGGATCCTGGAAGAGGATCCATAACTACGAGCATCACACTTACACCAATGTTATTGGAAAAGATCGAGATTTTGGTTATGGCATATTAAGACTAAGTAATGATTTACCCTGGCGACGAAAAAACCTCTGGCAATTTTTTTCCTATTTAAATTTAAGCCTGTTGTTTGAATGGGGTATTGCTTACCATGAACTGGCGGCAGAGCGAGTTTTTTTCGGAAAAAAGAAGAAAGAAAGGGTAAGCTCTGTCACAGATCAGGAATTAAAAAAGAATTTTTTTAGTAAAATATCAAAACAAACATTTAGAGATTATTTGTTTTTTCCAATCATTGCTGGCCCGATGTTTTTACAAGTGTTAGCGGGTAATTTAATAGCCAATATTATCCGTAACATATGGACATCGACGGTAATTTTTTGTGGTCATTTTACTGAAGGGGTTCATACTTTTACTGAAGAACAATGCAAAGGCGAGACAAAGGGTGAATGGTATTACCGTCAGATGTTAGGCTCGTCAAATTTTAAAGGAAAACGTTGGTTTCATATCTTAACTGGACACTTAAGTTGTCAGATAGAACATCATCTTTTTCCTGATATACCTGCGCATCGTTATGTTGATATGGCCGTTAAAGTTGAGGCTGTTGCGAAAAAATATGATATACCTTACAACACAGGGTCATTCCTGAAACAATATGGAACTGTAGTAAAGCGTATTTTAAAATATTCGTTTCCTGATAAGGTTAAGATAGAAACTGCTTAACTGGGTTGTACTAAAAAGGTTGACCAGGTCAGGAGGGTGTTGTTCTGTAAAACATATAATATTTCCTGTTCTTGCTCCCAATCATCTGCGCTCATAACGACAAAATATTTGCCTGTTCGTATTGTAACTTTAATGGGCGCATGGTCTTCAATGACATGTTCTGCAAATTTTTTCAAATTAAAACATGAACTATTCCGATAGGTTTTTTGCTGTGGTAAGGTTTTGATGTTTTTTATGTTAGATTTGAATAGAGGAATGAGGTTGGGGTGTTCTTCAAATTTTCATTTAATGCCTGTCCTTTTTCACCCTTGCTTTTTGGTAATGCTGTAAATTGATGCGACAGTGTCTCCAATTGATATTTTCGAATCTTTTTCAAATGACTCTCCTAGTTTTTTGGCTAACTTTATTGATGCCGTATTCTTTGGATGGATGATACTTATTACTTTATCTATTTTCATTTCTTCAAAGGCAATGGACAAGGCTTTTTGGGCACATTCAAATGCATACCCTTTACCCCAATAATCTCGTTTTAACATCCACCCGATTTCTATACCAGGCCATCCCTCTGGATAATATATACCAGCTCGACCAATAAATTTACCACTTTCCTTTTCTTCCAATGCCCATAATCCAAATTGCTTTAATTGCCAATGACCAGACATAACGGCCATACTCCGCCATGCATCGATACGAGACAAAGGTAGACCTTCTCCTATAAATTGCATGACATCTTCATCAGACAACATTTCGGCATAATCGTCAAAGTCAGATTCTCTAAATTGCCTTAAATTCAACCTGCTTGTTGAGATTTCTTGAATATTCATCTATGTCCAAATTTTGTATAACAGCTGATTCATGAGCATGGTGCACACAATCACACTGGCTCACAAACGTATTTTAATTTGCATCAATATAGTCCACTTTCTTATTTAAAACAATTGGTTAATCTACATAATGAAAGTGCCTGTCCCTTTCAGCGCTTTCAGCGTTAAACAGCGTTAAAGGGGGATAACTTTATCAACAGTCCTTTCTTTTTTATTGGGATCGGCTATCACCGTTCTTCGTTTTTTGACTTTCTGGTAATCCTTGTCATTTTTTGCAATGGTACTAGTTTTCAATTGCGGACGAGCTGGACGTTTGCAGATCCGAGCATTTTCAGCTCTTAGTTTCAGATTTTCATCATACAATTGTTGAGTGACTTTGATTAGTTGACTCAGTGTTCTACTAAAATAAACTTCTCTTTCACTTTGACAATAACTTTGAAACAAGAAGATCTCTACTTTTACCTGGCCATTTTCAAAATAGACCAGTTGTCTTTCTGTTATTGTGGTTCCATCACTGCATTTCATAGCGACAAGTTTAACAACTTATGTCAATTAAGAGTTTGATCTATCCTTGATAGTTAACGTGATCGATTTACTGGTCTTTGTGTGATCTTTCTCTTACACGGCCACAGCTTTTTGAGGACTTACCTTTTTAGTTTTCAACTTGTGGGTGTCTCACAAATATTGTTAACCTGCTAGATAAGTTGCCGATAACGGCGTGACCCCTAATCTTCTTAATGTCCAAGCAATGAGGTCTATTTCAGTGGTAGCTGGAGGTTAGATACCTCCGGCTACCCGATTATAATATTTTGTATTACATAAACTTATTTAAGTCTTTCTCTATATTAGACATACACATCCTGAAATAGGTGAACTGCTCTTCTGACAATTCTTTAGCATGCGCATCAGCCCTTGTTTTATTGATGAATTCTAATTTTTCGAATGTTTCTTTATGTGTCTGCTCAAACACGTTCTGAAATATAACCCAGTTTTTTGATATTATTTTTGATAAATCAGAGAAGTATATTTCACTTACGGAGACGTCAAATAAGTCGTCATAAGATAACTTATTTAATTTACTCTTTCTCTTACCACCAAATATATTTAATATTTTTTCTTTTCCTTCTGAAGCACCAACATTTGCTTGCAAAAGCATTTTAATCAGTTTCCTGAGCTTTATTTCTGCTGTGTTTCTTCTTTGTGAAATTTCAGCCCACATATCACCTGCAGACAACCCAATTCTTTTATATCTTGATTGATTTAAGATATAATTCTTAATGGCATCAATATTAAAATCATATCCTGAGTAGTCTTTTTTTATTAATCCATATCCAATTAAGTGAGAAGTAAATGAAGGATGCAATTCAGAAAATTCATTAAACGTATCAACATCACCAATAGCAAGCAATGTTAACATTTCATACTCATCAGGATATGATGTTTTAAGAATATTAATTATCATTTCCAGATAATTGTAATGATTATTTATAAATTCATCTTTACTAGTTGAGTATGAATTTCTACCAATTGTAACCGGACGATCAAGCTCACTTACTTTTTTTGAAATAAGACTGCATACATGCCTCATTAAAAAAGGATGCCCTCCAAAGTCTTCAGTTAATTTAGAATATACTGTCTCTTCAAATTTGATACCCATTCTTTTGCCAAGTTTTCTAACCATTTCACGTGTATCTTTAACATCAAAGCCAGGTATGTATATCGGATCAAAATGATTAAAAATTGGATTGTCAACATTTTTTATTTTTGGAATCTCAATGCATGATGGATTTGTACCAACAAGCAAATATGAAATTAAATTTGTATTTCTTTGGAATATTGATCGTAATGTTTGCCAAAACAAGACGAAATCCAAATCAGTATTCCAGTGATGAGTCGGTGATGTATTAATTGATATGTTTTCAATTTCATCAAATATAAATAGGAGTGGATTATTAACGGATTTCCTACATTCTTTAAAAAAATTTTCTGCTAATATTGAAGAGTTTTTTTCTGTAAAATCACACTCATTTGATAATTGAACATTAGATTTTAGTGTATTTTTTGTAGTTTCACATATATAGTATAGCGCTTCGTACCATCTTCTCTGATTGAATGAAGTGTCCTGGCAATCAATAATTATTGGAGTTATATCTTCATTATTCAAACTCCTCTCTATTCCATTTATTAATGAGGTTTTTCCGGTTTTTCTTAGACCAAAAAGACCTGAGTTTTCATTGCTTTTATATCTATTAATGATCACTTGAATGAGATCATTTCTTCCAAAAAAATAAATGTCTTTTTTTAGTGGAGCCTCAAAAGCAAAAAGATCTCTCGTATAAAAATATTTTTTAAATCTATTTCTGAAAAAGAAAGGATCACTTACCTTTAAGAGTTCTTTAGAATGAAAAGGTATTATGATTTGTGATTCAGGTTCACTCTTAATTAATTCATTTAAAGAATCCTCAACATTTGGATCATCACTTACCAAAATATTACATATTTTTTCTATTCTTAAAGCTGAATGGTCATGTGCTACTGAGTCAAATACACTCAATGTTCTTGGTTCTATGCTTGTGTAAGGGCTAAAAAGAACTATTAGCTCCCTATCCAAATTAAACATATCCTTATATATATCAGTTGGGCTTAATATTAAATATTTATATCTACTGTTATATCCAACCTTTATTTCACTACCACCGTTTGTTATGAAAAACTCCTTAGATAAAGTATCTAATATTTTCTTTTCATGAGCTGAGAAGTGTCTATTTTTCAGGTTTGGGTGCGTACCGGGATAAGTTCTTTTATTCATATAAATTCAGGTCCTTTAAATTAACATATTGGGTGTGATTTTTTTATTATAACGCCTTTTGATAAATTTCTTAGCTTGATTTTCTAGCAATAATGGTTAAATCTTCAGTGTGGCTAAAGCCATAACCATAGCCGTAACCATAACCTGCTCCACCGCTAGCTCCCATGCTGTGAGTTTTGTAGTCGTACTTATAATCGTATTTACCTGATTCTATCGGTGACACTGAGATCACCTCATAACCATCTTCATTTAGATTTGAGATTGCAGATTGCAAATTCTCTGCTAGTTGCCCGCCATCAATTTCACAGTCTGACCACCCGGTTTGCTCCCAACGTTCCTCTTTAACGGTCACATCCTTTTCGCCACCAAACCATGTTTTTTCTTATCTCCAGTGGGCACTTTTACTTTTTTTTTACCAACTGGTTTGAATTGCGCTTCTACATATACAACTTTATTAATCATGTACAAACCCCTTATTTTAATGAAGAACTAAAAGCTAACTATTAAGCATTTATGTTGAATGACTATTCAATATAAATCTCTGTTGGACTGTGCCGCTGGACACAGCCGCCTGATACTTATTTATGGTTTTTGTTAGCTAAGTGAAAGAAGTGTTTTTTAGAATTGGCTTTGATATCTTGTTCTTTTTTGAATCTTAGCCATACCTAGCAACGGTTTTCCATTCATTTTGTATTCAATTTGAAGTTAAAGATCTCATGTTTTTTCATCAGACGCAAGTTCTCCTTCACAGATTAGTTGCGTGTTTAATGATAAAGCGCTATTTCCCTGCTAATAGATAAGGACAGTCACTCAAAGCAATTTACTAAAACCATAAAATTAAACAAGTGGATGGATTAACTTGTAATTCCTTAAGCAAACGACCAAACGGTCACATTTTAAAGTATAAAAATAGGTTCCTGTATAAGGGCTTCAAGAATGTGCATGTTCTTGTGCCCTACCTTGTTTTACATACCGACAGCGACTAATGGCTCAATATGCTTCTGCGGACGATTTGCCGATAAATCATGAGTAGACTGCAAGTTTAACCAAAACTCAGGAGTTGTGCTTAACGCCTCTGAAAGCAGCCAGGCAGTTTCGGGTGTGACGCCGCGTTTGCCTCGTACTATTTCATTAATTCTCTGAATCGGCACACCAATTTTTATGAATGCCTGTCCTAGAACTTCTAACTGAAAAACTATTACCAACTTAATTCTTCAGAAATTATTTTAGAGTGATATTTTTGCTGATTAAGCTTATCGGTGGGACTAAGTGATTAATTAAGATTGAAATAACATGGTATCCGTGTTACCGTGAATATTATGATTGTATCGTTTAAAGACAAAGCAACAGAGGATATTTTTAATGGAGTTTCCTCGAAAGCTGCGCGAAAAACCTGTCCTCAGTCTATTTGGCGAGTTGCTTCCCGAAAATTAGATCAGCTTGATTCAGTTTCGTCACTTGATGAGTTAAAGGTTCCTCCAGGTAACCGCTTAGAGCCGTTATCTGGCGACAGAAAAGGGCAGCATAGCATTAGAATAAATGGTCAACTTCGCATATGTTTCATTTGGACCGAACTTGGGCCTGATGAAGTAAAAATAACAGATTATCACTAGAGGTGAATTATGGTTCGCATACCTACTAACAGAGCTCCTACGCATCCTGGTGAAATGCTAGTTGAGGAATTCCTTAACCCATTGCAAATTACTCAGCGTGAATTAGCTGACGCAATACATGTGCCGTATCAACGAGTTAATGAGCTTGTAAATCAGAAGCGAGGTGTTACTCCAAGTACTGCTTTACGATTAGCCCGATTCTTTGGCGTATCTGCTGATTTTTGGCTAAATCTGCAAACTAGGTGCGATCTTTATAAAGCGCAAGAAAGTGAAAGGGATGATTTAGAGACAATTCAGGATTATCACCATTTACAGAAAATGGCTTAAGACAATAGATAGAGACAGAGACTCAAAGCAATTTATTAAAACGATAAAATTAAACAAGTGGATGGATTAACTTGTCATTCCTTAAGCAAGCTACCAAGACAGTCACATCTTAAATTATAAAAACAGGTTCCTGCATAAGGGCTTCAAGAATGTGCATGTTCTTGTGTCATACCTATCAAAAATCAGAGTCATTTATTATGTGTTTTGATGACTTTGAACCCTACAATGGATTGAATTTGTGCTACATTAAAATTAGAGCCATGAAAAAGTAGAAAGCCAATAATTGGAAAGGCAAATTGGCTTCAAGGAAAACCTATGCCAGATCCCCGGACCATCAGTTTCAAAACAGACAGCTTAAAAAAGAGCTATATTACCGGTGAAACAGAAGTTCATGCACTGCGTGGTGTAAGTGTTGAAGTTCCCACTGGGGAGCTGGTGGTATTATTAGGACCATCGGGAAGTGGGAAATCGACATTTCTTAATATTATCGGTGGGTTAGATCAGGCAACTTCAGGACATGTCTATTTTTGTGGACGGGATCTGGCAACTTACACTGTTCGTGAGCTGACCTATTTTCGTCGAGAAAATGTGGGTTTTGTGTTCCAGGCATACAACCTTGCACCAAGTCTTACCGCATTAGAAAATGTAGCCCTGGTAACAGAAATTTCTCCTCATCCTATGGAATCATTAGCGGCATTAAAAGCAGTCGGTCTTGAGCATAGAGCCAATCATTTTCCATCGCAACTCTCTGGAGGAGAACAACAAAGAGTCGCCATTGCCCGTGCGATAGCCAAACGTCCACAAGTGATGTTGTGTGATGAGCCCACCGGAGCATTAGATATAGAAACAGGCATAGTCGTTCTAAAAGCTCTAATAGATGTCAATCAAAAATATAAAACCACCTGTATTATTATTACCCACAATGCGGCTATTGCTCAATTAGCTGATCGGGTTATTCATTTTGCAGATGGTAATGTGAGTCATGTGAATGTTAATGACTCAAGAAAAAAACCCGAAGATATTAACTGGTAGTGCAAGATGATTTTCGGACCATTGAATACAAAACTTATCAGGGATATATGGAATATCAAAGGCCAAATGCTTGCCATTATATTAGTGATGACAGCCGGAATTGCGATATTCGTTATTACTTTTGGCGTGTTAGATAGTTTAAAACTTACACGTGATACCTATTATGACCGCTATCAATTCGCTGATGTTTTTGCTTCATTAAAACGAGCCCCTGAACTGGTTAAAAAACAAGTAAACAACATACAAGGAGTCTCCGTTTCTGAAAGCCGGGTGATTTCAGGTGTAACAGTACAGATGGAGACAATGGACGAACCGATTAGTGGAAAAATCATTTCGCTACCAGATGGACGAAAATCTTTACTTAATAATCTTTATTTACGTTCCGGGCGTATGCTCTATCCCAATGAACAAGACGCGATTATGATAGATGATAGTTTTTTTAATGCTCATCATTTAGAACTGGGCGATAAAGTTTCTGTCATTATGAATGGGCACAAAAGAAAGCTTAAAGTTGTGGGTGTTGTGTTGTCACCAGAATATGTATACAGCATTGCTCCAGGCGCTCTAATGCCAGATAGTAAGAGATATGGATTGTTCTGGATGAGTCGTCGTTCTCTGGAAGCGGCGGTGGGAATGAAGGGAGCATTTAACGATCTGTCAATTAAAATAGATCGACAAGCAAATATCGAAAAAATAAAACAACAACTCGATCTTGTTTTAAAGCCTTATGGTGGTCTGATTTCTTATGGAAGAGATGAACAGATCTCTAATTTTTTTGTATCCAATGAATTAAAACAACTTGAATCTATGGGCATGATGGCTCCGATCATTTTTTTAAGTGTCGCGGCATTTTTAATTAATGTAGTTATGTCTCGGCAGATAGCTACTCAGCGAGAACAAATTGGTATGCTGAAGGCAGTAGGTTATAGCGATATTGAAGTGTCATGGCATTACCTGAAAATGGTTTTGGCGGTAACAGGTCTAGGTGCTGTATCAGGATTAGTGCTCGGTACCTGGATGGGAGCAGGAATGACACAGATGTATACCGATTTTTTTCATTTCCCAATTCTACAATATAATTTTTCAGTAGTGGTAATGATTTTCGCGGTGTTTTTCTGCACAATAGCCGCAGTCAGTGGCACCTTATTTGCTATACGAAGAGCGGCTAACCTTCCACCGGCTGAAGCCATGAGATCTGAAAGTCCTAATATGTTTAAGCCATCAGTGTTGGAGCGTTTAGGGTTACATGCTCAACTTTCCTTTCTCAGTAGAATGATTCTAAGACAACTGGAAAGAAGACCTGTGCGAGCCCTTTTTTCAGCATTAGGAATGGCATTTGCGCTCGCTATCCTCATATTCAGTTTTTTTATGGAAGATTCCATGACTTATCTGATGGATATTCAATATGAGCTAACTCAACGAGAAGATGTCAATCTATCGTTTAATGAAGCAAGATCGTATCAAGCATTAGAAGAGATTTATGCAATGCCAGGCGTGCTAAAAGTTGAGCCGATAAGAACGGTACCTGTCACTCTTAAATTTAAACATTATAAAAAACGCAGTTCGATTATGGGTTTGTCGGAGCAATCTGAGTTGCATCGTGTCATCAATGAAGATCTGAATCCGGTAGCCATGCCTGCAACCGGGCTAGTCATGAATGAAAAACTGGCAGAACTGTTGCACGTTAAAGTTGGTGAGCGGGTAGAAGTAGAAGTTCTGGAAGAAAAACGACAAAAGTTATCTATCCCTGTCACAGCCTATACGCAGGAGTTTATTGGACTAGGTGTTTATATGAATATTCGTGACTTGAATAGTCTATTAGATGAAAGCCCAAAAGTAACCGGCGTTTCAATTATGTTAGATCCAAATTATGGAGCTGTGCTTTATAAAAAACTTAAACAAGTTCCAGCGGTAATGGGTTTGAATATTGTGTCGGTGTTAAGACAAATATTTGACGAAATCATGGCGGAAAGTTTATTAAAAATGATGTCCACCAACATCCTTTTTGCAAGCTTTATAAGTTTTGGAGTGATTTATAATACTGCACGTATCACTTTATCAGAAAGAGGGCGAGAGCTTGCAAGTTTAAGAGTACTAGGGTTAACCCGCAGAGAGGTCGCCTTCGTTTTATTTGGAGAGCTTGCCTTTATTACTGTAATATCATTACCTTTAGGCTTTCTCATCGGCAAAATATTACTTTCTGCTATGGTAATATCACTTGAAAGTGAATTATTTCGAATACCTTATTACCTTAATAATAGTACCTATGGCTATTCCGTGTTAATTGTACTATTGAGTGCTATTTTTTCTTTTTATCTGGTATGGCGACAGGTTGATAAAATTGATTTGGTCAGTGCACAAAAAGGAGTTGAATAATGACAAATAAAACTGTCAAACTTATTTTAAAAATAATAAGTGCTGTGGTGGCTTTAAGTTTATTAATATTTGCTTTTTTACCTGAGCCAGTCAAGGTCGATACGATACGAGTTGAAAAAGGAGATCTTCTTGTCACTCTGGAAGGAGAAGGTAAAACCCGCATACATGATATTTATGTGGTTTCCACGCCTGTTGATGGCCGTATAACACGCATAGAAAGTGAACCAGGAGATTTCGTAAAAGCGGGCGAAACAGTTATCGCTAATATGTATCCTGCCAATCCAATCTTTTTAGATAAACGCTCAGAGACTCAGGCTAAAGCAGATGTTGATGGTGCAAAAGCTGCACTGGCATTAGCCAATGCCAGAGTGAAACAGGCACAGGCTCAGCTAGATTTTGATTTGGCAGATTTCAAACGCACCCAGGAATTGTACAAGATGAAAAGTGTATCGCAAGCCGGGTTAGAAAGAGCAGAGTTACGTCTTAAAACATTTAAAGCTGAACTTGAAACAGCGCAATCTAATCAACAAGTCATGCGAGCAAGATTAGAAGCTGCCAAAATTCGATTATTACAACCTGAAAAAGGTGAGCTTGCAAATTCGAATAATGAAAAAAATTGTCAGATCTGTATTCACTCTCCTGTAGACGGACGAGTACTAAGAATTCTTCATAAAAGCGAAAGCATTGTACCCGTTGGTACGGCACTGGTTGAAATAGGAAATCCCGCTGATTTGGAGGTTAATATCGAAATGCTATCCAATAATGCTGTAAGAGTTAAAGTAGGAGACGAAGCATTCATCAAACGCTGGGGGGGGGAGCAAGATATCAAAGCGGTAGTGAAAGTGATAGAGCCTTCAGGATTTACAAAAATTTCTGCCCTGGGCGTAGAAGAACAAAGAGTAAATGTGATCTTGAGTTTTACCGAGCCCCGAGAAAAATGGCAAACACTGGGAGATGCCTTTAGAGTTGAAGCAGCCATCATTATTGATAGAGCTGATGATGTACTTAAAATTCCGCTATCAGCGCTCTTTCGTCAAAATGAAATTTGGTCTGTTTTTAAAGTTATTGACGGAAAAGCTCAATTATCTACTGTCAAAGTGGGGCGGCGTAATGACCGGTTTGTGGAAATTGTGTCCGGGTTAAAAGTTGGTGATGTTATTATTTCTCATCCGGGAAATAATATTGAAAATGCAGTCAGGATCGTTGAAAGATAATCCATAGCTGATACATGATTACTCTAAATAACCCCAATTCCAGATACGAAAGATCAACCAATTAGCGTAAAGGTAAAACGTCAGGTAAGTAGCTTCTGAGATAACTCTTCAAGCATGTTTTGCTTGCACTGGTGATTAATCGAATATACTTGATTAAATAATTCTGTTTTACTACAATCAGATGTTCAACCTAGACTTAATTGATGTATTCAGGTTCAATAAACGAGGCATTACTGTTAACTAAAGTCCTGTTAAACAGTGTGATTAATTAATATTGTTTAGGGGAAATTGATACACATGAGAGTCCCTTCCTGTCATTCTTCTTCTGAAAAAAATACCATTCTCAGCTTTGCCCATGAACACCTTTATCCTGATCGAGTGGAGCGATTTTTAGAAGGTGGTATTGATTTTGTTCCAGATAAACGACAGGGTTATTGTTATTGGGATATGGATGGCCGCCAGGTGCTGGATCTACATATTAATGGTGGAACTTTTAATCTGGGTCACAGGAACCCACAGTTAATCGCCGTATTAGAAGAATCATTAAAGCACTGGGATATAGGTAACCACCACTTTGCTTCAGCTCCCAAAGTTGAATTAGCCAGGGCGCTAATTGAAATGACGCCAGGTGATATGAAATATGTGGTATTCACACCCAGTGGTAGTGAAGCCAATGATGTGGCTATTAAATCCGCTCGTTTTGCCACTGGACGACGTAAGGTAGTGGCTTTAGACGCAGGTTATCATGGTCGTACCGGGTTGTCAGGGGCGGCGGGAGATGATGAAAGCGCCAGATATTTTCACAGTGACTATCCGGGCGAATTTGTAAAAGTACCTTTTAACGATCTAAATGCCATGCAACAGGCTCTCACCAATGGTGACGTGGCTCTGGTGTTGATCGAACCTATTCCGGCAACCTATGGTTTTCCGATCCCGGATCAAGGTTATCTGCAAGGGGTAAAAAAACTCTGTGAACAATATGGCACATTGTTTGCCGCTGATGAAGTACAAACGGGATTAGGCAGAACAGGGCATAGATGGGCTGTTGAGGCCTGGGATGTAGAGCCAGACATGCTGATCATTGGAAAAGGACTCTCTGGTGGGTTATACCCTATGGCCGCAGTTGTTTTGACAGCTAAGGTTGGAGCCTGGTTAGAATCTAATGGATGGGGTCATGTGTCTACCTTTGGTGGTTCCGATCTTGGTTGTTGTGTTGCACTTGAAGCATTAAAAATAAGTTTGTCTGAAGAGACTTTAAGTAATGTTCGTAGTCAGTCTGTTTTTATAAGAGAGGGTTTGGAAAAAATAAAACTTCGCTTTCCATTTTTTAAAGAGATCCGTCAAATGGGGTTGGTGATAGGTTTAAAATTCACAGATACATCAACGGCTCATGTGATGATGCGTGCACTATATGAAAGCGGAATTTGGGCTATTGTGGCGGGTTTTGATGAATCGGTCATACAGTTTAAGCCAGGTGCATTGGTTGATCGCAGTTATTGCACCGATGTGCTGGTTCGTTTTGAAAATGCCTGTATCTGGCTGGTTAACAATATGTCCGATTTAATTATGGAAGATTTTGGCAAAGTAGAAAATGCACGCTCAAAAATGCTCAAAACATTAGCCATTGAGGCTACCAGGCTTTGGGGTTTGAAACATCACACTATCGAGTTGGTTAAACATAGAGAAAATGCGGTTTTTAAAATTACTACAAAAGAGGGTAAGGCCTACGCTATGCGAATTCATCGTTCAGGTTATCACAGCGATGCTGAATTAGGATCTGAATTGGCATGGATGGAGGCATTGGATAAAGATGGAATTGGAACGCCGGCGATCATACCATCGTTGACGGGTAAACTTTTTGTCAGGGTGACAGAAAAAGGCCTGCTGGCTGAGAAAGACACATCAGGTTCGCTTCAATGCAGTATGCTGGCATGGATTGAAGGCGTTCCTTTTAATCATTTGGGTCGTGTAGAAAAAGGTGTGCAACAAGAACTGGAACAACGCTATTATCACCTGGGAGTTCTCGCTGGTAAATTACATAACCAGGGCGAGAGTTGGCAACCACCCACTAAATTTACCCGTCATAGTTGGGATGCAGAAGGATTGTTAGGAGACGAACCTCTATGGGGACAATTCTGGAAGCATCCACTGCTAACAGCTAAACAATCTAACATGATTTTGAAAGCCAGATTGGTATTGCAGGGATTACTCAAACAAATCGGGCAGAACAAAAGTAGTTATGGGTTGATACATGCAGATTTTCTTCCAGAAAATATTTTAGTGCATGATGAACAACTCAGACTCATTGACTTTGATGACTGTGGATATGGTTGGTACCTGTTTGAAATGGCCACCTCGCTTTTTCCCCAAGCCGACCAACCTTTTTTTAATGAAATAACCGATGCTTACGTGGCAGGTTATCGTAGCGAAAGAGAATTATCAGAAGAGCAGCTTGAACTACTACCCGCGTTTATTTTAATTCGAGCTTTCACCTATCTGGGATGGTTGAAAAGTCGAGAGGGAAGTTTAAAACATGGTGACAAAATTGCACTAAAATTATCCGAGGCACTGATGGAGTTTATACCTCAATTGTTAGGCCAGTTAACTGTACTACAACGAATAGGAGTGGAAGTCATTCATGTGGCTAATAAACTAAAACGTCCTTTTAAGCAGAGAGAGAAAGCCCTTGTGTGATACTCAGGTGATCCACCAACATGGTAATACTTACTTTGCAAAAAACAGTGATCGTGAATCCAGTGAAGCACAAATCATTATTCGTAGGCCTGGAATCACAGGAGAAAGTAGCAAACAATTAAAAACCACTTATCTGACTATTCCACAGGTTGCAAATCGTCATGGAGTTATTCTCTCCAAACCATTCTGGAGTTGGGGAGCGGAAATGGGAGTAAATGACCAGGGCGTAGTGATTGGTAACGAAGCTGTATTCACAAAGTTGGTTGAAATAAATAAGAAAGGACTTCTGGGGATGGATCTTGTTCGTTTGGGGCTGGAACGGGGTGGTTCGGCCGTTGCGTCTTTACAAGTCATTACAAAATTATTGGAAACCCATGGTCAGGGGGGAGTGGCTGGATTTAGAAACAGGTCTTTTTGTTATGACAACAGTTTCATCATTGCGGACGCCAATGAAGCATGGGTACTTGAAACGGCCGGGAAAAACTGGGTGGCAAAAAAAGTCGAGAAATTTTCGGCTATTTCCAACAGACTTACCATAGGCTCTGATTA
>JBFFIY010000069.1:0-23645 GCA_041556195.1 Enterobacterales bacterium | reverse complement strand
GTTTTACTTTATCTGGTTCACTAGTGTTTCTTGAAGAATTAAAAAATAAAAAAACTTTGTTAATAGATGAACCTTTAGATAATGATTTTTTTAAAGATATGCAAGATGGATATTTATTTGATACTTTGAAGCACAGGGTGTTGATAGTTGGAGTTTTTCACCATGACAGCCTACAGGGCGTTATTGGGTTGGAGCGAAGCCTGAACTCAAGTGGTTGGCTTAATCATGAGGTTGAATTTTTTAAAACACTTTCAGCTAATATTTCACTGGCATTTGAAATAGACAAAAGAAGAAAAGCTGAAAAAAGGTTGGCAAGTCGTGAATTAGAGCTTAAACAAATTTTGCAAAATATGATAGTAGGAGTTCTTTCTACCGATAAAAATGGAATTATTTCAACATTTAATAAAACAGCCGAAAAAATATTTGAATATAAAAGCGACGAAGTCATTGGTCAACATGTTAACAAATTACTACCTGTTAAGTATAGAGAAGGACATTCTCAATTAATTAAAAAAGTTCGAGGTTTAGATACAGCTTCTCTTAGTTTTAAAGAGAGAGAGGTAGCGGCAGTCACCAAATCCGGTCAAACAATCTACTTACTATTATCATTGGCTATTGTTAATCAAAGTAACAAAGAAAATAGTTATTTTATAGCATCGTTTTTAGATGTCACCTCTCAAAAAGCACAGCAGGAACAGATCAGAAGAAGTCAGAAAATGGATGCCCTTGGCAAGCTAACCAGTGGAATAGCTCATGATTACAATAATATGCTGGGTGTTGTATTAGGTTATACGGAGATCCTACAGGAGCAGATTGTAGATTATCCTGAACTGTCAAGCTATGTTGATAAAATTCAGCATGCAGGCAAAAGAGCTGCACAATTAACCCATAAGCTATTATCTGTTTCTCGAAATACCACCTCAGAAAGTAAAGTATTGAACATTAATTCATTTCTAAATGACGAAGATGATTTATTGAGAAAATCTCTGACAGCTAACATCCAGCTGAAAATAGATTTAGAAGAACCTATCTGGGACATTTTTGTTGATGTTAATGGATTAGAAGATGTTTTATTAAACCTAAGTCTTAATGCCTCTCAAGCCATGTCTGGACATGGAGTTTTATCCATTTCTACAAACAATATCCATTTGTCTTTAGTTAGGGCCACTGCTCTGGATTTAGACGTTGGGGATTATGTTGTTTTAACAGTTTCTGATACCGGTTGTGGAATGGATGCAAATACTTGCGAGAAAGCGTTCGAACCGTTTTTTTCAACAAAAGGGGAAAAGGGTTCCGGTTTAGGATTAGCCCAGGTATATGGGTTTGTTTCAAATGCAGGTGGTACAATAGAGCTGTCCACAGAGTTGGAGTTAGGTACTCAATTTAAATTGTATTTTCCTCGTTATCATCTGAACAATAATAAACAGAGTAACCAAAAAATTAAAATAATTGAATCACAGCCAAAAATCGGTTCTACCAATTCTGGTGGTAATGAATGTATTTTAGTCGTTGATGATGAGCCGCAACTTTGCGCTTTGGCCGAAGAGATCCTTAGTTCTTATGGATATCATGTCTTTACCGCTGAAAGTGGTGAACAAGCGTTAACAATTTTAGAAAATGAAACCATCTCTTTGATGTTTAGCGATATTATTATGCCAAATATGAGTGGCTACCAGCTTGCATATCTGGTACATCAAAAGTACCCAGATGTATTAATTCAGCTAACCAGTGGTTTTAGAGGTAACAAAGAAGATTTGTTTGACAATTTTGAACTCGAATCCCCTATTTTGGAAAAGCCTTACAGCGCGAAACAATTATCGCAATGTATCAGAAAACAACTAGATGATAAGGTTCTTGATAACAACGCTAGTTCAGATCTTAATCTTAAACAAAACAATGATTTCATCACTTGGGATGATAGCATGTCTATAGATAATTCAGGTCTAATAGATCAGGAACATAAAGCTCTTTTCTCTCTTTTGAATGTTAGTTACAGATTGAATGAGAAAAATGATTTACATGCGTTGAAAAAAGCATTAAAAACCCTATTTGAATTTGCTTCAGAGCATTTTGAAACTGAAGAGACGATGATGGTGGAATGTCATTATCCTTTCATGGAAAATCATAGAAATGTACATCAGTTGATGTTAAATAAATTGAAATCTGTATTGGGGACTAGTCGACTTGACTCGAAAAAACAATGGATAAAACACTTTTTAACGAACTGGGTTAAAGAGCATGTTTTAGTGATGGATAAAGCTTTATCTCCCTATTTAGTTAAACAAAATAACACAAAAACTGATGAATGATATTTTGACAGGGAATCAAAATAAAGAGGTTGTATTAAGTGAGGAAATATTGCTTTAATAATCATGACTGGATTGTGAAGCAATTAAAATTATCCAGTTGAAGTTGAGACAACATTAAAGGAACTCGACAGTTTGCATGGCTGTTTTAGTTGTAAATTGGTTAATATGGTATAAATCTATCAATTAGATCTATATTAAAGAGTATATACCTGAAAGTATTCAGGAAATAGGAAACATTAATGAGCAGACTATTTATTGTCGATGACGACATTCCAACCTGTGAGCTGCTACAGTCTGCCGTCTCACCTTTATTTTCTGAAATAAAAATATTTAATGATGCCAGATTGTTTTTAACCAGCGAATTGACATCTGTGGACATTGTTTTGCTTGATTTAATGATGCCAAATATGGATGGTGTGGAGGTTATTAGAAGTCTTGCTCAAATAAATTGTTCTGCGACTCTGGTTTTAATGAGTGGATATGATGAAGGGGTATTACATTCATCTGATAGATTGGCAAGAGAATATGGATTAAATGTCGCTGGCCATTTATCCAAACCTATCGCTATTTCAAAACTTAGAATACTTATGTCAGCCTTGATGCACCTGTCTGAGAATGCAACTCTTGAAAATATTGAAGTTGACAATCTTCAGCCTGACAACTCTCAATCCGATAATGAAAATCAGGATATCGTTACAACGAACAAAAATGAACTTTTTGTACCCACGTCTTATGATTTACAGGAAGCTCTTTCACAAAAACAGTTACAACTTTTTTATCAACCTCAGATAAAGCTGGAGTCTAATAAGTTAATAGGCGTTGAGGCACTCGTAAGGTGGTTCCACCCAATTCACGGACTTATCTACCCCGATCAATTTATTGCATTGGCTGAGCAAAATGGTCTCATTGGAGAGCTTACCGCCATGGTTATTAATCTGGCGGTGAAACAAAGTAAAAAATGGAATGAAATTGGTCTACAATTTAACCTTTCTTTGAATATTTCACCGGAAAATATTACGAGCTTAAAACTACCGGAACAGCTCACTGAACTTATTATGGAAAATAATATTGATCCAGCAATGATTACTTTAGAAATTACTGAAAGTGCGTTGATGGGAGAGTTAACCACTGCAACGGATATACTAACAAGGCTGAGGCTAAAAGGTTTTCAGCTATCGATAGATGATTTTGGTACTGGATACTCATCATTATCGCAACTACATAGAATTCCCTTTACCGAGTTGAAGATCGATAAATCATTTATCACGACTATGATGGATGAGCCTGAATCCATGGCTATTGTGGAAACCTGTATTATGTTAGGCCATAAGCTTAATATGGAAGTAGTAGCGGAGGGGGTTGAAACAGAGAAGGTTTACCAAATACTTAAGACTATGGGTTGTGATATTGTCCAGGGGTATTTTATTGCCAGACCCATGACGGCCGAAAAGCTAATCAATTGGCATAAAATCCGTTAAAATCGTGAACTCATCAGGTTAATTGATGAATGTAATTGGCGTAGTAAATTTTATCAGGGAGAGTAAGGAATACCTTCAATGACGTATTTTCTCACAGAGAACTATAGTAATGGGACCTTTCCTTCATTCCAATTTGTAGACACGGGAAAATAGTTACCTTTTAATATACCCAAATAGTTTGGACATAAATGAGTAACTTAATGAGATGCATATAAAATATGAAAACATTAAAATTTTCAAATCGTTATCTATTTTTAGCTCTGTCAGCAGTTATGGTTCTAGTGGTGTTATTAGTAACACTTGTATCCAGTTATCTACTCTATGACACGGCACTTAGAAATGAGAAAAATAGCATTCAGGATTTAGCTTTTAGTCAGGTTAAATTATTGGAATCTTTTATAGCTGAACTTGAAACTAACAATTCTCTTAATTTCAATGAACCTGATTATCAGAAAATACTGGAAGAATTCCAGGAAAATTATCCATTATTGGGGGGCGTTGCCAAAACAGGTGAGTTGTTAATTGCGCATCAAAACAAAGGGCAACAGCAATTTCTTGTTGAAACACGTTTTCACAATCCGGAAAGTGGGGATTTTTTACCTGAAAAAAGAACTTTTGCTGAACCTATGAAAAAAGCCCTGGAAGGTGAATTTGGTACGGGTATATTAAGAGATTATCGAGGGGAAAAAGTCTTAGCAGCCTACGGCTTTATAGAAAAACCCGGATTAGGAGTGGTTGTTAAAATTGATTTAAAAGAAATTCAGTCTCCCTATATTACAACCGCTTTATTGAGTTTTTCTATAGGGTTAATTGTAACACTGATAGGACTTTATGTGTTTTTCTTAATTAGTAAACGACTATCTCAAAATATCCTGAGCAGCGAAAAGCACTATCGCACCTTATTTAATGAAGCTAGTGATGGCTTGGCAATCTCTTCAGAAGTGTGTGAATCAGTTAACGATCATTTTTTAGAATTATTTAACGGTAAAACAGAAGATTTTATCGGCAAACCATTGTCTGCTTTTTTTGTTTGTGAATCAGATCATTATTACAATGAAGAGATTAAAAAAGATAACCAGGCGAATGACCCGTTATTTGATGAACTGATAAGTGGATATCTGAATGGCGAACTTACAGAAAAATCACTGCCACTTTATTATAAAACTAAACGTATCAATGGAGGCTTTTTTGATTCGGAGCTGATCCTCAATACTATAGAGCTTGAAGGCAAAAAAACAGTGTTAGTCAGTGTAAGGGATGTTAGTGAACTCTATCAGGCAAAACAAGAACTGGATATAAGCTTAAGAAATCTGGTGAATGCTTTTATTAGTATAGATTATCGGGGCAATATAGAACGATTTAATATTGCTGCTGAAAAAATGTTTGGTTATCAAATTAAAGAGGTTTTAGGTAAGAATGTTAGCATATTAATGCCAGAACCTGATAAAAGTGCTCATGATAGTTATATACGTAATTATCAACTGACAGGAGAGGCTAAAATCATTGGTATAGGCAAAGAAGTGATCGGCAGAAAAAAAGATGGTACCGAATTTCCTGTTCAATTATCCATTGCAGAATTAACGACTATGTCTGGTGGACATTCTCGCTTTATTGCCACCTGTATTGATTTGACAGAACAAAAGCTTCAGCAAGAAAAACTCCGTCGTAGTCAAAAAATGGATGCTTTGGGAAAGTTAACAGGAGGTATTGCTCATGATTCTAATAATATGTTGGGTGTTATACTAGGGTATGCGGAGCTATTAGAAGGGCGTTTAAGCGATCAACCTAAACTAGCCAAATTTGCTCATCAAATTTATGTTGCAGGTCAACGTGGGGCTAAGTTAACCAGTAAATTATTATCTTTTTCTACGCAAGCACCGAGCCAATCAGTTGAAGTGAATATTAATAACTCTTTATTACAGCAAAAATTAATATTAGAAAAAACGCTAACAGTTAATATCAATATACAGCTTGAGTTAGCGGAAAATCTTTGGTCTGTATGGTTAGATGAAGATGATTTGGGAAATGCGATTATTAATATTTGTATTAATGCCATGCATGCGATGGAAGGGCATGGTGAATTGTTAATTGGAACTCGAAATATTCAACTTGAAGAAAAAATGGCCGACAAACTAGAGGTTTCCCCTGGTGAGTATGTCATCTTATATTTCAAGGATACAGGCAAAGGTATGGACGAATATACTATGACAAGAGTATTTGATCCATTTTTTAGCACTAAAGGTGAACAGGGTTCTGGTTTGGGGTTAAGCCAGGTTTATGGATTTGCACAACGAAGTTCTGGTGCGGTTGGTGTTGAATCTAATTTGGAACAAGGTAGTCAATTTACTCTTTATTTTCCACGATATCAATCAGCGCAAAAATCACCTGAATTTGTTGAAAGTAAAAATATAAATAACTCTCTAAAGAATAATGAAAAATTGATACTTGTGGTTGATGATGAAGTAGCCCTGTTGGAGCTCCTCAGTGAAATCCTCACGACGAATGGCTATAATGTACTTACAGCTGAAAACGGCGTTGAAGCTTTAAAGTTGCTGGCAGATAATGATGTTGATCTGGTTCTATCTGATGTGGTTATGCCAGAAATGGATGGATTTGAGCTATTAAAAGAAATTCAAAAAAGTAATTTAAATATAGCAGTTCAACTGATGAGTGGTTATCTTGGTGCTTCAGAAGAAGAGAAACTGAGTATTAGTAAGTCTGACTCAATAGATCCACAAAAAAATAGAATAGGACAAGATATTTTACAAAAGCCTTTATCATCGACCAGGCTATTAGAACGAATAGAGATGCTTTTGCGGGATCATACCCCTAATCATTCATAATGCTTGATTAGGGGGATATTCAGGTTCAGCTAATTGATATAAGTTTATTTGAGCAAATTTTAATACCCTTCCACCATTTTTTACTGAAAAGTTCTCGGCCTGCTGCTTTGTTGCAAACGAAGCAAGTGTTGCTCCCATTGAACCAGTTAGCTTTGAACCAGTTACATACCAGGCTTTTTTAGCATTTATCAGATGGCCATCATCAGGCTTTAACCAACCACTTTTACTCATGTCATGTACAAATATTTCAGCAGTATTATATTTATTTTCAGGTTGCAGATACCAGCTGAAGAGTTCTTTGGTAGAACAAAATTTTTGAAAGCTCTCACTTCTTTTATCATAAATTTCACCCTTTGGCCCTGGAAATTGTGAGATCACCATACCGCATAAATGACATTCGTCAGCTGCTCCTATGGCTACAGGCAAGTGTCGAATTAACTGTTTATCTGTTTGATTATTACAGCTAGTGACAGAGGAGCAAATAATAAGTAACAGAGATCGTTTTATCCAAACTGACAGTGAAAAAAACTGCATCAAATACTCCTCTTACTTAACCGCCACCAGGCACCAGATAAAGGTAGTATGATCCAGCCAATTAATAACATAAACAAACTGGATAACCCAAAGGGCAAGTCTGCAGCCAATACCAGTACGCCATTTCCCTGAGCTTCAAAGCCGACTAGATTAATCAACCTGAAAATATCAGCAGGATTGAATAATAATAAATAGGGCAACATTTGTGATTGAAGCTGTCCTTCGGTGGCTACCAATAATCCAAGCAATCCCAGATCAAATAACAATACAAAAACAAACCATAAAATTAATGCAATACCAGCCGCTTTTGATTTTTCTGAAACTGCGCTACTAATAAAATAGGCAAACGAGATAAATACCATACCCAATAGAAAAGCCGAGATAATAAACAGACTAAAGGCAGATAATAATGCAGATTGATCAATATCTTGCACAAAAATGCTAATGACAAAAGCAGAAGCCCCAAAACCAAGAATTGTGGCAATACCTAAAATAAAACCATGTCCGAGTAATTTTCCAATTAATAACTGTGCTTTGTTCACCGGGTAAGTTAATAATAACAGTAATGTACCTTCTTCATCTTCACCGACAATGGCATCGTAGGCCATTAACAGAGCGATAAGTGGGATCAGAAAAACACCCAGGCTGGCGAGGCTAACAATGGTACTGGAAATGCTGGTAAACCCGCTCATGCCTGATGCAGAAGAGCCGAACCAGGCGAGCCCTGAAGAGAATAAGGCAAAAATCAAAGTAATAGCAACTAACCAACGATTTCTTAAACCATCTTTGAGCTCTTTCATGGCGATTGACCAAATAGCATTCATGCTTGTTGTTCTCCTTGAACGTTCTGGTTGATTTCAGAAACCGGGGAGAATTCGCCCCTATTTACTAACGGAACTGTTTCCATAAAATGTCGATAAAGTTGCTCAAGAGAAGGTAATTTAATGTCTATGTCTTCAATAGAACCAATAGCCAGAAGTTGTTTTAATAAGGGCATTTTGTTAGATGGAGAAGCCGTAAATTCCAGTTGTTGGAAATTAAGTTGTTTGAAATTTTGAGCTTTGTCTTTGAGTTGAGCCATGAGAAATTCTCTATTCATGTTGCCCTGAATACGAATTTTCATGGGAAGTTGAGCTTGTTGGCGTAGATCAGGGAGTGAGCCAAGTGCTTGCAGTTGTCCTTTAGATAAAATAGCGGCACGGTCAATGTGTTTTTCAACTCCCGGTAAAACATGGGAGCATAAAATGACAGAGCAGCCCTTTTGTTTTAATTCATCCACCATGACATAAAAGTCCTGAGTGGCAAGGGGATCCAGGCCAATTGTGGGTTCGTCAAGTAGTAATAATTTAGGTTCAGTCAACAGTGCTTGAGCCAATCCTAATCTCTGTTTCATGCCTTTAGAATAGGTTTTAACTTTACGTTTCATCGCTTCTTGTAATCCAACCTGGCTTAGTAAATCTAAACAGCGTTGTTTAGGAACTTTCTTTAATCGGGCAAAAAAAGTTAAAACTTCCAGTCCTGTTAATTGTTGGTAGAAAGAAACATTTTCTGGTAAAAAACCCAGATTATAACGGTTATGATTAAAGTTAGCTTGAGCTGGATGTTGTCCAAAGACTTCAACCTCTCCAGATGAAGGGGGTAATAAGCCTAAAATTAATTTCATGCAGGTGGTTTTGCCTGCACCATTGTGTCCAAATAATCCCAGTACTTCACCTTCTTCAAGTGTCAGGTTTAAATCTTTTAATACCTGTAAGGATGAAAAAGATTTTGTCACCTGATGGAGTTTAACGACTGACATGTATGGAACTCCTGGAAAGTGTTACTTCTGAATTATTCGAAAGTGGTTGGTGAAATGTTTCAGGATTTAAATAGCCAGGTTTCATTAAAGGGAAACTGTCTTTTACACCTTTAGCATTTAACACGGGAAAAGTTTTTTGAACCCATCTTAACATTTCTATTGCAGGACTATTCATAAGTACTTTGGCAGCAGGATATTTCCATAATAACTTATCAATGCCATCATTTGGTTCATGTGATGTATCTCCTATACCGTTGGCATCTCGATCCCATCCCAGATAATCACTCCAATAATTACCATGCCCATCTTTTGACCATTCCTGGCTCCTGTTTGCGACATATTTTACCTGTTGTCGATTGGCGATAAAGTCATTGTTATAGAAGTTATTATCTTCGGAACCGGCGGTGATATGGATCCCAAGTTCACTTTGTTGTATACGGTTATGACTAATGTCATTATAGAGGGAGTTATAAATAAATAATGCTTTGCCTTCTGCACCCTTTACCACTTGAAAACCGCCTGGACCTATCATTTGATGAACACCAGTTATTTTATTACCTTTGATGGTTGAACGGGTAATATAGTTCATCAGGATCCCATAGTTCTGATCTTGATCAGAGCTATTATCAATAACAGTTAAATACTTGGATTGCATTAATGCATATCCGGTTCTTGTATGGCTTGTTTGGTTTTTTTCAATCAGATTATGAAAAGAAAACATATAATGAATACCATAACGTAAATCATGTATTTTGTTATTTCTGAGCTTATTACCATTACTGGTATCAATATAGATCCCGTCACGAGTCTGCAATATTTCATTAAAAGCAATATCGGCACCCGTCACATTAAATAGATGCACCCCGTTTCCTCTATCTTGAGAACGAATCCTTGAATTACCCTGGATCCTGTTATGTGAGACAGTTGGAGAAGGGCTGGCATCCAGCCAGATCCCAAAACCATCACCCTTTAAGTAATTGTGAGTGATAGTGATATTGCTAGCAGATTTTTCGACAAAAATAGCTGCATCCATGTTAGTAAGATTATGCCCCCAGTTCTGGATGTTGCAACCTTTTATCTTAATATTTTTTGCTTGTGCTCTGAAGGTGGAGTTTTTGCCCGCCCCATCAAAGTTAACATTGGGTTCGCAGTCAATGGTGAGAGATTTTTTTATAATGAAATTACCGCTATAAACACCCTCTGATAACTTCAAAATATCTGCGTCCTGTGCCTGGTTGAGCGCTTGATTAAACTGTTCAAGATTACTTATGCTGTAGGTGGTAGCTGAAAAAGTTTTAGCATGGGCGCATAGAATCGTAAGTTGCAAAAAAGCTAGTAAACATATCCACTTGCTTTTTAACATATTAAATCCTCAATTTTTAGTTACGAGTTACGAGTTACGAGTTACGAGTTACGAGTTATGGGCTACGAGCTACGAGCTACGAGCTACGAGCTACGAGCTACGAGCTACGAGCTGCGAGTCAGAAGAAAAAATCTTTTTCTCGCAACTCGAATCTCGCAACTCGAACCTGATTTTATGCTTTCTCAACAATCATACGACCTCGCATTTCCATATGTAATGCATGACAGAACCAGTGACAGTAATACCAGAAAACTCCGGGGTTATCTGTCTTAAAGGTAATGGATGCAGTTTGCTGTGGGGCAATTTCCATACTCACACCATGATTTGTCATCACAAAACCGTGTGTCACATCTTCAACAGAATCAAGATTAGTAATAATGACGGTGACTTCATCTCCCTGTTTCACAGTAAAGTCAGTCATCATGAAGTTGGGAGCTATAGATGTCATATAAACCCGGACTTTTTTGCCGTCTCTAATGACTTTATTATCAGCTTCTAACGTGATCCCGTCTTTTTTTGCCATAGCAGTTGTTGTTGCAAAAAACGGGTCATCACGTTTCCAGATTTTTGCAGGCTTAACCTTGCTTCTATGCACAATCATACAGTCATGTGGTTCTGCATAGGTAGGGCCATCATGAATTAGCTTCATTTCTTCACCGGAAATATCAATTAACTGATCATTTTCCGGATGCAAAGGGCCAACCGGTAAGAATCTGTCTTTAGAAAATTTACACAGAGAAACAAGGTATTTACCATCTGCATCACGAGTCTCACCCATGGTGGTATGGTTATGCCCAGGTTGATAATGTACATCAAGTTTTTGACGGATGTAATTGACCTCTTTGCCATTGTAAGCGGCAATAGCGTCGGCTACATTCCATTTACAGATCTGGCTATCAAGGAACAAAGTGGTGTAAGCATTACCTCGTCCATCAAATGCCGTATGCAATGGTCCAAGGCCTAATTCCGGCTCAGCAACTACTGTATCACGAGGTTTGATTTTATTATCAAATAGCGCAGGTAGTTTCGCTATCTCTATAATGGTAACTGTAGGAGAAAGTTTACCGTTAGCAACAAAATATTTGCCTTCAGGTGAAGTGTTAATACCATGAGGGCTTTTAGGAACAGGAATATATCTTGTGTAATCGCTGTTGGCTTTTTCTCGACCATCAACTACAGGAACTTTTGAGTCGCCAATGGTAGTGTATTTGCCCTTTTTAACCGCTTTTTCTATTGCTAGTATATCAAATACCACCAGCCAGTCGCGCTCGTTACGCATGGTCTCAGCCAGGGTGACACCTTCCTCTGAATTATAACAAGTGGAGGCGGCAAAACGACCATCATAATCTGCATCAGTATTATCCAGGTTGCCATCGACAATCACCTGGAAAGCCATTTCCATAGACTCGGCATCAACCACGTTAAACATGGTGAAATACTTGGTGGGATCATTCATATCCCGACCATCATTAGGTTGAGGGATGCGGAATTCACCATTACAAAACACATATTTAGTATGAGGTACTTTTTGAACGCGTAAACCATGGATGGCTTGCACATTAGGAATATCCAGCATTTTATCGCATTTCATAATGTCACAACGAATACGAGCGACTCGGGTATTGGCTTTATCGTTAATGAAAACGTACTTTCCATCATAGTGGCCATCGGTCATGCTCATGTGTGGATGGTGTGCATCACCACAAAGCATGTCTGCACTTGCTCCTTTAATTTCACGACTTTCATTGGTTAATCCCCAGCCAGTCGCTGAGTCGATGTTAAATACGGGAATACGCATGAGCTCACGCATAGATGGAAGTCCCATAATGCGCACTTCACCAGAGTGACCACCACTCCAGAAACCATAATATTCATCTAATTCGCCCGGTTCAACGTGGAAATTTTTACGAGCCTCTTTTGAGGCTGCGGCAAAGGCTTCAGGTGTCATTACAGTGCCTAATCCAGCCATTCCCGCAACACCAGCTGCACCAACTGCAGCCGAAGCGCCTAAAAATCCTCGGCGGCTAAGGCCAGCAGGACTTAGATTTGATGGGTTATTTGCTTCTGGACCAAGTACTGGGCTATCTTCAGTATTTATCTCTTTCTTTTCCATTTTCCTACTCCGGTTTATCAAGTTAAGTTATGATTTTTTTTCTAATTGGAAATTTTTTGCTGATTTGTAAATTTAAAAAGGAAACCCTCCATTTTATAAACTGGTAATTTCAATTGATTGTGGATTTTTCTGAATATTATTATCTCTCCTTTTTCGTTTTTTTCCTTTGTTGACTAAGGGGGGACATTTTTGTGCATTGTTGTAGGTGACCTGACAATCCAGACAATGATGACACTCATTAGCATTGATAGTGCCATCAGGATGAATCGCATGAATTTCGCATTCCTTGGCACAAAGTTGACAGGGTTTGCCACATTCAGGACGACGTTTAAGCCAGTCAAACAATCTTAATTTGGTTGGAATAGCCAAAGCTGCACCCAATGGGCAGATATAACGACAATAAACCTTACGAGTGAAAATAGAGACAAACAACAACATCACTGCATAGGTCACAAACCACCATTCTCTTTGAAAGGCCATTAGTATAGTCGTTTTAAAAGGTTCAACTTCTGCAAGTTTTTCTGCTGTAGCCATGGATTCTAGTGAAATACCAAAGAGCGCCAGCAGGATTAAATATTTAATAGCCCAGAGTTTTTCGTGGATAATAAAGGGTAATTCAAACTGTTTGATTTTGAGTTTTCTGGCTAACTCATTGATCAATTCCTGCAAAGCTCCAAAAGGACATAACCATCCACAAAAAATGCCTCGTCCCCAGAGCAAAATGGTGGCGGCAGTAAAACCCCATAAAATAAAAATAACAGGATCCATTAAAAACAACTCCCAGCGAAAGTCTCCCTGATAAGCATGGGCAAAAGTAAAAACATTAACGATCGATAATTGACCCAGAGTGTACCAACCGATAAAAAATACCGTATAGATAAGAAAACCGCGTCTCAGGCTATGCAAAAATTTAGGATATTTAACTAGCCAGTCCTGTAGAAAAATGACAGTCATTAAGAGCAGCAGGCTAATGCAGAGCACTACAATTTGAAAAATTTTCTGTTTCCAGATAGATATCCAAACAGGTTCCTCTTCCTCTGCATCTAAGATGATTGGTGCTGGCCGATTGATATAAGTCTCAGGAATTTGATAGCTTCCGCTAAAACTGACAAAAGCACTGTCTAGTGGCCCCGTTTGTCGACGTACCAGTAGTTCAAGATCCCAACTCAGCCCTGGATCAAATTCCTGATGTTCCCGGATGATAAAGATAGCCATTTCTTTAAAAGAAGGGGCGCCTTCAGGGTAGATATCATTGAGTCTGTAATAATCCAGATCACGAAAGTTGATATCAGTCTCATCTTGCAATAAAGCAATACGGTCAAATATACCACCTCTGACATAACCTGAACCCTTAAATGAATATAGACCGTTACCCATAATAGCAATGGCATGCTCATTATTTTTTAATTCGGACATTAACCATTGGTATTCACTCTCACCTAACAGGTTTTTACCTACAGTGGGAGCATTTAAATAGGTGTAATACAGCTCGATAAAAGTTTCATTTTTTTGTTCGAGGGAAGCAGTCTCTATACCTTCAGCCTCGGTTCCAATAAAAGCTTCATCAACGATTTTTCGGGTGAGTAATAATTTACGAATAGAACCATCACCAGTCAAAGTATCCCAATTAGCTTTAGTAAAAAGCTGGTGTTTAATTGTCGATTTTTCTGGTTTTTGTTGTTTTGATATATCAATCAATCCTAACTTGATAGCCATTTTTCTAGCGGCTTTAAGAATAGTCTGGTTAACCACCAACACCGTCACCGTTGCACCTGTTATCGCATCTACACTCACCACAGATGGATCGGAACTACTACCCACTCTTATTTTGTCATTAATAGATTTACCTGAATACTGATCGGAGAACTGTTGTAATTTTTCTTCCGGGATCCCGACTAACAAAATAGGCTCATGATGCTCCAATACCCAGGCATCTTTAAATACACCTTCAGTATTAATGGTGATAAGTAGATTGATGGGTTTTCCTGAATAGGCAGGAATATCTACCTGATGTTTACTTTCAAACACATACCCTAAAATTTTATCCTGTTTAACTATGCTCCAACTCTGGGTTTGGTTATCAAAGGTTGCGATCTGGCTACCTGATTCAAATCGACTTAAAATTCTTGATTGGAGATCAGTCGTCAAGATCCCTGCAGTTGAAGCTATTACATTTTGACTAGATGAAAATATAAGGATGTGCAGTATTAAATAACTGATAAATGAAAATAAATTGTATTTTGTTTGATATTTTCTCAAAATATTTGCTCTTTAGAGTTTTTGCTTTTTTAAGGGTAGGCTCTATTCGTGAAGCTAACAAGGTAAACTGAGAATGGTAAGGCTACATTGATCGGAATCAAGCTATGTAAAAAAATCTGAAGCCAGTGAATTTTAATTTCATAAATGCACCAAAATAGGGGCGGAATACTATTTCATATTGAAATAAACTTTATTTTTTAATAATTTGGACGATAATAGAACTATGGGTTCGTGTTTTGGGGAATAGGGATCCAGGCAATTTTGTAAGGTTAGAGAATCATTTTTCTACAAGAAGTTATCGTTTGGGGTCGGGAATCTATTTTCTACAAGCAGTCACCCTTAAACCTGGAATCATCAGTTAGCCGCGAAAAGATGTGTAAGCTATTGGTGTGCATAGGAAACTTAGAAATGCCGTAGTCACCTGATTGGTGATGAGTGCATTTATCAGTACCCAAAGCACTCGCTCCGCTCATGGGGCAGGCTCTTTTCCAGCTGCGCCAAGGGGTTGCGCAGATTTTTGTGATTCAACTGATGATTCCAGGTTAAAGCAGCTGATTATGATCGTGTTCTGTATTGTTGTGTCCTAAATTAAGTCAGCTTTATTAAATTACATATAAAACCACCTGGATATACGTATTTCCGGGTGGTTTTGTATGCACTTAAAAAGTAAGGATTAAAAATGTTAACAACTGTAAAACAACGTTTATTAGCCGGTTTTGGATTCATGGTTCTGATGCTATTGCTACTTGGGATGTTCTCCTTAAATAAGATTAATATGCTGGGGCAAACCGCCAATGATATGTATAACCACCCGATGAAGGTTTATACCTCAATACTTTCTGTAGAGGTGGGTATCGTTAAAATTCACCGTGATATGAAAGATGTGGTGCTATCCCCCGACTCAAACATGATCCAGGTGGCTGTTAATAGAGTTTCCAAAGAAGAGCAGGTGGTTTATCAGCACCTGCAAACAGCGAAAGGAGCGATACTTGGAGATGAAGGTGTAATGGGTGTCACTCGGCTTGAAAACCTGTTCAGACAATGGAAGCCCATTCGCGATGAGGTGATTGAGTTGACCAAAGCTGGCCGCAAACGAGAGGCTGCTGATATTACTAGGCAAAAGGGCGTAGACCATATTCGCAAGCTCGAAACTGAGATTGATTCACTGCTCCGCTATGTCGATGGCAAAGCTAAAGGTTTTTATGATGGCGCAAATACGGCGTGGAATAGCGCCACAACCACCATATTGGCGCTTATAGTGTTTGCAATATTATCAGGCTTTACTGTAGCTGTAATTTTGATGAAGCAGGTTTCGATACGGTTACTAAAGTTGAGCGAAACTATTCATGATATTGAAGTAAACTCTGATCTGGTTCGTCGCGTTAATATTAACACTAGTTGTGAGATAGGAGATACCGCCAGAGCTTTTAATCAAATGTTGGGTAAGTTTTCACATATAGTGCAACAGGTTAATAGCTCGACTGAAAAGTTATCCGTTACCACTGAGCAGGTGAAAATAGTGGCGGGGCAAAGTAAAAAGGATGCAGAGAACCAAAGGTTGGAAACGGAGAGGGTAGCCACTGCCATGAATGAAATGGCTGCCACCATTGCAGAGGTTTCTCGAAATGCCGAATCTGCTGCACAGGCTGCCAGTGCCGCAGATAATGAAGCACAAACAGGAAAAAATATTGTTTTTAGTACCACAACGGCTATCAATGAGCTGGACTTGCAGATTGGAGTAGTCTCAGAGGTCGTAGCTCAACTAAAAGAAGATAGTGAGAGTATTGGTACTGTGCTTGATGTGATTAAAGGTATTGCTGAACAAACCAACCTACTGGCGTTAAATGCTGCCATTGAAGCTGCCAGAGCAGGAGAACAGGGACGAGGTTTCGCTGTGGTTGCGGATGAGGTCAGAACCCTGGCCAGCAGAACTCAGGAATCGACCCATGAAATTGAAGGTATGATTGAGCGTTTGCAACAAGGTTCTCATAAAGCGGTAGAGGCCATAGATATTGGTAAATCATTGGCTCGGGATGGCGCTTCTCATGCGACACGTTCTGGCGATTCTTTGAGTGAGATCACCAGAGCCGTTAGCGTGATTAATGAAATGAGCTCACAAATTGCCACGGCTGCCGAACAACAAAAAACTGTGGCTGAAGAGATGAACATAAATATTACCAATATCAATCAGTCGGCGGAACAAACTGCTACTGGCGCTGGTAAAACGGCGGTGGCGACCGATGCACTGCATCAATTGGCTTCTCAGCTTCAGCAAGAAGTTACTGAGTTTAAGATGGCTTAACACTTTGAATTTTGTGAAGTCTCATTTTTCTTGTTCGGCAATTTGATTATTGCTATTTGAAAATTGCGTTTAAAAATAAATTTAAAACAAACTTCGTTGTTATTTGATAAGTGGAAGTTTAGTATAGCTTCGCAATTTCAAAACTGCATTCTCAGGTATCACGGGTATAAATATAATAATAAAAACAAGCAATTATCTCTGGGAAAGATAATGAAGAATAAATATAGCACTAGAGTCACATTGTGGCTGCTGGTTACAGCCTGTTTGTGTGTGAGTGTTTCACAAAGCGTTATGGCTGAAGTTGATTTTGGTGGTTCACTAAGATTGAGATATGAGGATAAAATTGATTTTAATCTGGCCGATGCTGAGCAAGATTATTTTCTCACCCAATTAAGGTTACATTGGGACTGGAAAATCAATGATAAGGGGGAGTTTTTTGTTGAGCTACAGGGTTCTCGGGTATTTCGAGAACAGCTAACGGATATTCCTCCTATTAATGATGATGCCCGAAACCAGCCTTTTGCCGATGATCTGGATATTCATCAATTATATTACACGCATAAATGGAATGGTGGTCAACTCAAAGCCGGTCGACAAAAGTTAAATCTTGGTGATAAAAGGCTGGTAGCATCATTAGAATGGGTGAACACAGCCAGGGTTCATGATGGTGTGCGTTTCACCTTTGGAGATGCAAAAGCAAGAAAAGTTGATTTATTTGCCAGCAGACTCGTTTCCATCGATCCACATCAGTTTAATGATCAAAGTAACAGCAACAATCGTTATTTTGATAGTGAATTTCATGGTGCATTTGTTACAGATAAGAGCACGATAAAAAATAGCGAACTGCAATATTGGTATTTCTTACGTGATAACTCTGACTTTGATGACACAATCCACACTTTGGGCGGACGATATTTAACAACAATGGCAGGTTGGAATATTGATGTCCAGGGAGCATATTAAACTGGTGATTTTGGTGGATTAGATCATAATGCATACATGTTCCATGCTGGAATAGAAACTTCAGCCCTGAAAGGACGATTAGGTTTTGGCTATAATTATGCAAGCGGTGATGCAGATTTCATTTTCCTGATGACCAAGGTGACATTTTAGACGACAAATCATAGCTGGAATTATATGGAGCGGAGGACAGGGCGCAACACCAAGGGTTTTAAAACCCTTGGAGCCTTTTGCTTAAGCGTGCATTAATTGCCCGGTAAAAGCGGTTTCAAGAATTGCCCGGTAAATGATTTTTTAGACATAGCGACTTTTTTGGGTGAACCCTTTGCAATAATTTTGCCGCCCTTACTACCACCCTCAGGCCCGAGATCAATGATCCAGTCAGAGGTTTTAATGACATCCAGATTATGCTCAATAACAATAACGGTATTGCCATGATCACGTAGTCGGTGCAGCACTTTTAACAGTTGCGCAATATCGTGAAAATGTAAACCGGTGGTGGGTTCATCCAAAATATACAGAGTCTTTCCCGTATCTCTTTTGGCTAACTCTCGTGAGAGCTTAACTCTTTGTGCTTCACCACCAGAAAGTGTCGTAGCCGATTGGCCCAATGTAATATAACCCAAACCAACATCTAATAAAGTTTGCAGGCGTCTTTTTACAGCCGGTATATTTTGAAAAAACTCATGAGCTTCTTCCACCGTCATATTTAGCACCTGTTGAATGGTTTTGCCTTTATAATGGATCTCTAAGGTCTCTCGATTATAACGAGCACCCTTACACAGATCACAAGTGACATAAACATCCGGAAGAAAGTGCATTTCAACCTTGATCAGACCATCACCCTGGCAGGTTTCGCAGCGACCACCTTTAACATTAAAACTAAACCTCCCAGGTTTATAACCACGTGATCGTGCTTCTGGTGTGGCAGAAAACAATTCTCGAACGGGCGTAAAAATTTGTGTATAAGTGGCCGGGTTAGAACGAGGAGTTCGGCCAATAGGACTTTGATCAATATCAACACACTTATCAAAATGTTCAAGCCCTTCGATAGATTGATGTTCTCCTACCGTATTCAGATGAGCACGATTAAGTTTATGGGCGGCCACTGGATATAGAGTTTGATTAATAAGTGTTGATTTTCCTGAACCGGAAACACCAGTGACACAGGTCAGTAATCCTACGGGAATTTCAGCATTAATATGGGCAAGGTTATTGGAACTTGCACCAATGATTTTAAGCATCTTTTCAGCGTCAGGTTTATGTGTAATCTTCGGAACTTCGATATTTAACTTGCCAGAAAGGTACTGACCAGTTAGCGATCGCTTAGAGGCTTTTATTTTGGCTAACTTGCCCTGTGCTACAATTTCTCCACCGTGAACGCCAGCTCCGGGTCCTATATCAACAATATGATCTGCCATGCGCATAGCATCTTCATCATGTTCAACCACAATAACAGTATTACCCATATCTCTTAGTCGCAACAGGGTTTGCATTAAACGTCCATTGTCTCTCTGGTGCAGACCAATAGAGGGTTCATCAAGTACATACATCACCCCAACCAGACCAGCCCCAATTTGGCTGGCTAAGCGTATACGCTGTGCTTCTCCGCCAGATAATGTGTCGGCACTACGACTGAGAGTGAGGTATTCCAGTCCTACATTCACCAAAAAGCCCAGGCGATCATTGGTTTCTTTAAGAATTTTTTCTGCAATATCCGCTTTGTTTCCCTTCATTTTTAAATTCGTTAAAAATGTCAGGCAATTTTCTATAGATTTTTGCGTTAAGTCAGGCAGAGTGGCATCACCTATAAAAACATTTCTGGCGTGACTATTGAGCCTTGTCCCCTTGCATTTTGGGCAGGCTTTTTTTATAAAAAGATTTGACAGCTCGTCTCTCACTGAATGAGATTCAGTTTCACGATAACGCCTTTCAAAATTAGGAATGATCCCTTCAAAAGGATGACGACGAATAACCGAACTACCCCTATCATTTTTATACTTAAAAGCAATGCTTTCAATACCACTCCCATAGAGGATTTTTTTTCGTATCGAGGCCTTGATTTTTTTCCAGGGAGTTTTTAAATCAAACTCATAATGTTTGGCCAGACTTTGCAGCATGGCCATATAAAAATAATTCTTTTTATCCCAACCTTTAATGGCACCATCGGCCATAGATTTATCCGGGCCAACAATAATTCTCGATTCATCAATAAACTGCGTAACCCCCAAACCATCACAACTGGAACAGGCACCTGATGGATTGTTAAAAGAGAAAAGTCTAGGTTCCAATTCTGAGATACTCTGGCCACATTCAGGACAGGCATAAAGTGCAGAAAAGGTTTTTTCAAAATCTGACTTGTTCTTTTGGGTTGCGTCATCTAATGAAATAATTTTAACCAGGCCTCCCGAGAGCTCTAATGTGGTTTCTATGGATTCCGCCAATCTTACCTCCAGACCTGCCCGAACCTTAATTCTATCCACTACCACATCAATACTATGTTTAAGTTTAGGATCTAAATCAGGCACATTATCAAGTTCCATCATCTTGCCGTTTAAACGGATCCTGACATAACCCTGACCACGTAGCTTTTCAAATAGCTCTTTATATTCGCCTTTTCTATCACGAATAAGTGGTGCAACAATGGCTAGTTTTAAGTTGTTATCCAGAGCCATTACCTGATCCACCATCTGACTGACACTTTGTGCGATAAGCGGTAAATGATGTTCAGGGCATCTGGGTTCACCTGCACGGGCGAATAATAACCTTAAATAATCATAAATCTCAGTGACAGTACCAACTGTTGAACGAGGATTATGTGAAGTTGATTTTTGTTCAATAGAAATAGCAGGCGATAAACCCTCAATATGATCGACTTCAGGTTTTTCCATTAACGACAGAAATTGCCTGGCGTAAGAAGATAAAGACTCAACATAACGGCGTTGGCCTTCTGCATATAGCGTATCAAAAGCCAATGATGATTTACCGCTGCCGGATAGGCCAGTGATCACAATAAGCTTATCTCTTGGCAGGGTAAGAGATATATTTTTTAAGTTATGGGTTCTGGCCCCACGAATACTGATATTATCCATGCAAGGTTCTTAAAAGCTAAAATAGTTAAGGAGAGCTATTGTCAATGTAAGATGATTAATGATCAAGCTAAAACTCATGTTATACTGCGCCCGTTTGGAAATTGGGCTTAACAATTAAGGAGCAACATTAAAATCCATGAAAAACCTTTCATTTACATCGACCGAACGTAAAGCAGCGATATCTTTAGCGGCTGTTTATGGTTTGCGTATGTTCGGATTATTTCTGGTATTGCCTGTATTAGCCGTTTATACGGTTGATTATCCCGGTTATGGCGCGGCGGCAGTGGGTTTAGCTATTGGTATTTATGGGTTGACGCAGTCGATTTTTCAGATCCCTCTGGGTTTTGCCTCTGATAGATTAGGACGTAAACCAGTTATTATCTTTGGTTTGCTGGTTTTTGCTTTCGGTAGCTGGTTAGCTTCTACAGCAACTACAATGAACGGTTTAATTATAGGACGGGCTATACAGGGTGGTGGTGCTATTGCTTCAGCACTCATGGCCCTCGCTGCTGATGTTAGCCGTGAAGAACGTCGTGCTCAAATGATGGCCGTGTTGGGGTTAAGCATTGGTTTTTCATTTGTACTTGCGCTGATTGCAGGCCCCTTTCTTGCTAGCCGTTATCAATTGGCAGGTTTATTCCAGATCACCGCTGTTTTGGCATTACTTGCCATTGTTGTCGTCGTATTCATAGTGCCTGATATTAAACAACAGGTGAGACAACGAGATGTGTTGCCTGCCGCTGCAGAACTCAAACGGATATTGGCTAATGGCCAACTCATGCGGCTTGATTTTGGAATTTTTGCACTACACCTGCTATTGACCGCAAGCTTTGTACAGATCCCCCTGTTTTTACAGCAAGCGGGCATTGACAAAGAAAACCATGCCTGGATCTACCTGCCCGTGATGTTACTGGCGTTTGCCGGTATGTTGCCGGGCATCATCCTTGCTGAAAAAAAGCGTATGCATACCAGAGTTATGTACGTGGCTTTGGCCCTGTTATTGTTATCTCAACTAGCCTGGTTGTGGGGTGCAAGCCGTATAGTCATTATCTCAGGATTGTTTGTTTTCTTTCTGGGATTTAACTTACTGGAAGCCATGTTGCCCTCCATGATCTCTCGTTTTGCACCCGTAGCGGGTAAAGGGACAGCCATGGGCGTGTATTCCACCAGCCAATTTATGGGCTCTTTTATTGGAGGAGTACTGGCAGGTCTTCTGGCCAGTTATTATGGCAGTCACAGTATTTTTATGGCGGGAATCGTTTTGGTTGTGATCTGGATGTGGTTACATTATACACAGGAAAACCCACCGCAAATGGCAAGTTTAAGCATAGAACTGCCACAACATGACACCGATAAACAACAGATCGCCGAATTACTTAGACAACATGGTATTCGTGAAGCATTATTTATGGACAAGGAAAAAATGCTGTATTTACGATTCGATTCCAGTAAATTGACGGCCAGGCAAGCAAAAGAATTCGTCCAGCAATACCTTAATACCGAAAAACCTTTGGAAAGTACGATATAGCCTTTGCAAAATATCCTGAATGTACTCATCTAAAAGTGCCGCAAAGCCTCAATTTAATGTAGAATATTAAGTAACTATCCAAACCCCTTTGACTTTCTTGTTCAGAGGTTCGGTTTTGGAATATTAAATAGACAAAATAATCAAAGAGTTGGCTGGTAAAAGCTGGTAGACAAGTTTCAGGAGAGCAAGATGGCAGGTATTAACAAAGTAATTCTAATCGGTAATTTAGGTAAAGATCCTGAAGTTCGTTATCTGCCAAATGGTACAGCAGTGGCTAATATTACTGTAGCTACCAGTGAAACCTGGAAAGACAAACAAACTGGCGAGAGTAAAGAGCAAACTGAATGGCACCGTGTAACCTTCTTCCGCCGTTTAGCTGAAATTGCTGGAGAGTATTTACGCAAAGGCTCTAAAGTCTATATAGAAGGCAAGCTACAAACCAGAAAGTGGCAAGATCAAAGTGGTAATGATCGTTATTCTACAGATGTTATAGCTGATCAGATGCAAATGTTAGATAGCAAAGGGGCTTCTGGTGGTTATGCACCTCAACAGCAAAATCCCCAGTCGTTCAACAATGCACCTCAACAGCAAAATGCCCAGTCATTCAATAATGCTCCACAACAACAAAATGCCCAGTCATTCAACAATGCTCCACAACAACAACAACAAAATAATAATCCTCAACAAGGACAAGCCCCACAAAATGCACAAGCACCAGCTGTTGATGATGGATTCTTAGATGAGGATATTCCTTTTTAGAGGATGTTTAGATTTTTTGAAAAGAATAACTCTGAAAGCCGCGTTTATACCCGTGATACCTGGAAATGCGGGATTTCAGAGTTTCAGTGGTAAGTCAGGTCAAGGCGTCGCTCGTAGACAATGGCTGGTCATTTTCAAGAGCGACAAAGCTTCCGCGTCCTGCTAACGCCCCTTACCTCCGTCCATGGAGGCAACGAAGGACTGGTTTTCCACTGAAGCTCCCAGAGGGCAAGCCAATAAGCGCCCATCTTCTTCGTCATGAAAGCTGGATTTAGAAAGAAAATTGCTTATCTCCATGGATGGAGTG
>JBFFIY010000068.1:0-24090 GCA_041556195.1 Enterobacterales bacterium | reverse complement strand
TGCGGAGCATCCAACTGGCTTGCTTGGTGTACGCCGACATGGGCATTAACCTATGAGGAAAAAGTCCTCTGTAGGAAAGTTACCGTCGAAAATTATGTTATTATTAGATGATTATATTTTTTTTGTAGGACACCCATAAGTCGATAATTATTTTGGAACTACTTATGAGTATCCTATGTTGGTTTTAAGTTTTAGGCATTAAATCTAATAGCGCATGAACTGTTGCTTCTACACCTGCTTTTACTGCGGGTTCCGGTGAAATTTTAAATTGTGGGCTGTGGTGACTTGGAACCGCAGGGCCGCCAGCTTTGGCACGGTCAAAATCTTCTTGCGGGGTACCACCGACTCCAAAATAAACGCTAGGTATGTAGGGATCGGTAGTAAAAAAGCCAAAATCTTCGGCACCCATACCTGCTGCAGCTGGTGCTAGAAGAATATCTTCTCCCATTGTTTTTGTTATGACGCCCTTTAAACGACGAGCCAGGTTTTTGTCATTAAAGGTTGGCGGATAGGCTTCGTCACTAACAATAACTTCTGGCAACTTATCTTCAGGCACACCCGCAGTTCTGGCGGTGCCGATAGCAACTCTTTTGATAGCTGTTAATAATTGTTTTCTAACTCTGGGATTAAGACTTCTGACCGTAAGTTGTAAATGTGCCTCTGCAGAGATAATATTGTGCTTAGTGCCAGAATGGAACGCGCCAACGGTGATTACACCAGCATCTCTTGGCGCAAGTTCTCGGCTAATAATGGTTTGTAAATTAGCCACAATTTGTGAGCCGATCATGATTGGATCTTTACCCTGATGCGGCGAGGCACCATGAGCTCCAATACCATGAACGATAATATCTACGGTATCAGCGCCAGCATAAGGGGAGCCTTCATCTATAGTTATTTTACCCGCAACTGAGTTGGCAGATACATGAAATGCGAAAGCGTAATCTGGTTTGCCAAAGCGCTTCCACATATTATCTTTCATCATAGCGGAGGCGCCAGGGCCTCTTTCTTCTGCAGGTTGACCAATCAACATTAACGTACCTGACCATTGATCTTTAATGGAAGCCATATATCGAGCTGTACCCACCAGGCTGGTGATATGAACATCGTGACCACAAGCATGCATTACGCTAACCGTTTTACCATTCCAATCGGTCATTTTTGCTTGTGATGCATTGGCTAAACCAGATAACTCTTTAACGGGTAAACCGTCCATATCAGCACGCATCATGACCATTGGTCCAGATCCATTTTTAAGCACCGCGACAATACCTGTACCACCGACACCTTCAGTCACTTCAAAACCAGCCGAACGAATTTCTGTTGCCAGCCTTGCTGCAGTTTTGCTTTCCATCAGTGATAATTCAGGATTGCGATGAAAATGATCCCAAAGAGGGGCTAAATGTTGCTTATAATCTTTATTTATCTTATCAGCAAGCTCTGATGCCTGAGTCGTCGGGAGCACCATTATTAATGAACTAACCAGTAAAACCGTAAAAATATTTTTCATTCTTATTATCCTTTTACGTAAATTAAGCAGGGTTTGTAGAGAGTTTGTATGACACCTTAATCTCATTTCTCCAGTTAAATCTAACATAAAAAATCTGCAATAATCAGGTATTTGTCGGAATAGTTCATGTTTTAATTCGTTAAAGCATTGAAAATGGAATCAGAAATAAAATTTAAATCAATACGTTAAGTTCTGGGTGTCCTACAAATCAGGCTGTGGCTACTGCTTGAGTTAGTTAAATAACTCAAGCAGCTTATCCAGAGTCAAACATAACTGCTGCTTTTGTCCTCGTTGACGAAGAGTCACCGACTTTGAATCAGTTTCGCTTTTGCCGATGATCAGGATATTAGGCATCTTCTGTTGATAACAACGTTTGAGCTTTTTAGCTAAAGACTCATCATCGTTATGGATTTCGACGCGGATATTATTCTGTAGCAGAGCCTCGGCGATGATATTAGCCCAGGACTCTGCGGCTGGATCTACAATGAGTATTGCCACTTGCACTGGAGCTAACCACAGAGGCAACCTGCCTTCCAGATTTTCTATTAATACTCCTAACCAGCGCTCGAGAGAACCAAATACTGCCTGGTGGATCATCACTGGTTGTTGCATCTCGCCGTTCTTGTTTCGGTAAACTAACTCAAATTTTTCTGGCAAATTAAAGTCCAATTGAACCGTGCCACATTGCCACACACGTCCGTGATAATCTTTAAGGCTTAACTCTAATTTTGGTCCATAAAAAGCGCCTTCTCCAGCTTGTAACTCATAAGCAACATCCAGGTTATCACAAGCTTTTGCCAGCAAGGCTTCAGCTTTTTTCCAATCGGATTTTTCGCCCATTGAATTTTCCGGCTGAGTCGAAAGTTTGATATCCAGTTGCTCAAAACCAAACTCCGCGTAGACCTTTTTTGACAGCTGTAAATAAGAACAAACCTCTTCCATAGCCTGATCCCAGCGACAAAAAACATGGGCATCGTCTTGCGTGAACTGACGCAAACGCATGCAACCGTATAACGATCCAGAAGGTTCATTGCGATGCACCAGGCCAAACTCAAAAACTCTGTAAGGCAAAGAGCGATAGCTATGTACGCCTTTCTGATATAAAGCAATATGTGCCGGACATGACATAGGTTTTAACGCATAATCATTAACTTCTGATTCTTCATCATAAGCACCTCCGACAAACATATCCTCGCTAAACTTTTGCCAATGCCCGGAGCGTTGCCATAGCTCTCTTTTTAAAAACTGTGGTGTTCTTACTTCCTTAAAACCAGCTTTTTGATAATGGTGGCGCATACGCTGCTCTAACTGTTGAAAAACCTGCCAGCCTTTTGGGTGCCAGAACACCATGCCTGGACTGTAAACTTCAAAGTGGAATAAATCCAGTTGATTGGCTAATTGCCGATGATCGAACATAATAAATAACCTCTAAAAATTAAATGATATTTCTAAATTTAAAATTTTAAAAAGGCCTTTGAGCAAAACATAAGGGCAAAAAAAAGCCCCTCTGGTTTTCACTCAGAGGGGCTTTTAAAATCTTGTTCTTATGAATTATTCAAACGAACAGCACAAACCTCCAAGCGATCTTTCGTTGGTGGTTGTGGTGGTATTGTTCATTTGAGCATTCATATTTTTAAAATAACGGATTTTAAATAATAAAGCAACACCCGATTTTCCATCAAAGACATTTAAACTTTAACTATGTCACTACATTGCGAATATCAAGGTTGGGATGTTGTATAATATCTAAAACTTTCAAGTTGATCTGACCTTCTTAATACAATGGTTGATTAGGCTATTTTATTTGTATGCAAGGATTACCTCAGATGGAAATAACATTTGTTGGAAATATTCTCTTACTTCAACCTTGAAATCGTGTTTTTGCAATCTTTCCGTTAATTTGACACCACGGCATCCACCCATTGCTTTAGGAGAAATATTGTAAACAAAGTCGTACAGCTTACTTCCAAAACGCTCACCTTCCGTCATGTTAACTAAAACGAGTTTTCCACCTTTTTTTAGAACACGTTTAAATTCTACTAGAATTTTGTCCATATCTTTAAATGGAATAAGGTCAAACATATAGTTATTCACCAATGTATCGATTGATTCATTCTCAACATTCAAATTAAAGGCAGTTCCTACATTTAATGAATAATTCGCTCCCGAAATCGTGTTTACCCGGTTTTTGGCTTTTTTCAGCATCCCCTGTGATAAATCGATGCCTGTATTTATTCCGTTTGGATTTCTTTTTACTATTTCATAAAATGCTAACCCTGTTCCAACGGCAACTTCCAGAATATTTTGACCATCTTTAATTTCAGCCAGTTCTATAGCTCTATCTCTTGCGTGAGATTCTGTTAATTTCCCCCACACATCATAAATTGGCGCAATTCTGTCATACACAGCTCCAATGTTGTTCTGTGAAACTCTTGCATCCAGTGCATTTTTACCCATTTGTTTTTCCTGGTTGTTTACTCGTTTTTTTACTGGACACCCATTTCTTTGTCATTTTTAGAGATGGGTGTCCAATCTCTATCTCCGATAGAAATTTAACGCCTCGCATCAGCGCTTGGTATGTGTCGTATGTGATAAATTTTCAATTTACTCATTACTGAAAAAGCCTATGTGATTTTCGGATAGTGTATAGGCCTCACATTGCTTATCTAATTTATTGTATTCGTCTCCTATGGTTTGTTTCATTGCTGAGAATGCTGATTGTGATTGCCAATAGTCAATTGTTAGGAATTTTTTAGGATGACCAACATCCTGTTTTAGTTCTGTTTTGATATAGCCCTTACATTGCCTGAACAAACTAACCCATAAACCACTTGAGTCATAAGCTTCGATAAATTCCGCACGGAATTTATCTTTGACTTCGTATTCCCAGATACTTTGTAAATTAGATTCTGAGTTCAACAATGGTTCTCCGATTTAGACACTGTCTGCTTGTTTTGTAGGTCATCCATAAATTGGCAGCTATTTTGGAGCTACTTATGAATGTTCCATAATTGTTTATAAGCCCAGTTTAAGCACCGCTGGGGTTTGTTCCTCTCAATTGCTTTTGTTAGAAGGCTTGTTGCTAAAGAAGACCAACTTGAGATACCCATCTTTTTCATTTCAAAAGATGGGTGTCCTATCTCGCTTCCCATCTCGCTTATTATACAATTACAGATGTTGTTTGAAATCCATGTTTTGGTGCAGTATACCCAAAACTTCGATGTCTCCTTTGAGTTCTCGATAAAATATTACATGTTGCCCTTCAGGGTAACTGCGATAGCCAGCCTTGATTTCATCGCGGGATTTGCCGAATTGTGGATCTTCTGCCAGCCATACAAAACGGTCATCTAAAGCAGACAAATAGTGATTCCGCTTCTTCCGTCCCCATTTACGCTGGGTGTAACGGGCGATCTCTTTTAAGTCTGCTTTGGCGGCGGGAGTGAGCTTAAATCCAGCCATTATTGGACTTGATTGTCTTCGGCATCCAGTTCTGCGATCAATCCATTAAGGCTATAATCGGCAAATTCTCCACGATTTGCTTGTTCTTCTCCTATAGCCAGGTGTTCACGTAATGCGGTTAACTTGGTTTCGCTGTCTTCTAACAGCCGCAGACCAGCACGAACCACTTCACTGGTTGAACTAAAGCGCCCACTGTGTAATTGCGTACTAATAAAACTATCAAAGTGCTCGCCCAGGGAAATACTCGTATTTTTGCTCATAATAAACCTCGCTCGCTTCATTTTTATAATATTACCAATAATTGGTACTTTTGGAAAGGTTGTAGGTTTGCTGAGCTGTTTTATCTGGATTTGGGAAATACAGTATATTTCGGTCATCTGGAGCGATAACTAATAAACAGACAGTCTATCAATAATGTTGTGAGTGATTAACCTGGCTGAATAGACGGAAATCTTTCAAGTTAATCTGACCCTCTTCACACAATTTCATTTCAAAAGATGGGTGTCCTATCTCACTATAAGGTAGTAAATTGTATGTGAGCCCACAAAATCACTGAGATATCCAACTTTTAGATCTTCTCTTATTATTCCGCACAACGGGTTTTCGGCAAGCATCTGCATCCGTTTGCGAATAATTTGAAGATAGATTTTTGTTCTCTTGGAACCAAAGTTTTTAATCGAGTACGATTTAATATCACTCAAGCTATTTTGAGCTTCAGGCGACAGAATATATTTTGTCATAAAACAATAATAGGACACCCTTAAGTTACATAAGTTAATAGTTGAAGTAGCTCAAGTTATGGGTGTCCCACAGAGTGATATAATGAAGTGAAAGACTATGTCAATTCAGCACTTCAGAGTCCTTAGGGAATTGAATATGGAAAGGGTAAAATGATAAAAATTTTAATTGCATCAATAGTTATCTGTATGCTCAATGGCTGTTCTTCAATAAACAGAACAAAACATTCGAATAATTTGTACTTAGAAGGAATTGAGATGGTTAACAATAAAAAATATGAGGAAGGTTATAAGTTACTGAATAGGTGTGCATCAGTTGGTCATGGGGGGTGTGCGGAAGTACTTGGATGGGCATATTATTCAGGAGAGGGGATAAAAGAAGATTTTGATGCAGCAGTCAAGTGGCTCAAAGTTGCTTGGCAAACTGGAACTAATTATGGTTTTGCTGGTTTGTCTGGAGCAGTGTCCATTGCTGAATATTATTGTGATGATGTATATTTTCAAAAAAACAGTGGTGATGTCGATTATTGGAGACAGAATGCTAAAACCTTGTTATTGCAATTATTAGCTCAACTAAAAGATGGGAAACTCCCTGAACATGATGATATATTCAAAGGTATGATTTCTCGAATTGCATACTTAGATAAAGCAATCAATATGAAAACATGTAAAAGTATTGAAAGAATCTAAGCATGGCTCTTTGGTACAGGAGCATTTATGAATATTCTAATTTCGCAGGATTGCATGGTTAATAATATATGCCATCAAATAGAAGATATTCGTATGGAGTGGATCGCTTGGATTATGCTCATTGGGGTAGCAAGTGTCATTATATTGGGATTTATTTGTAAACTACCTGGTGCTTATTTTAAAAAAGACAACAATGATTAATTCTTGAATAATTAAGAAATTATTCATAGCTTGAATGCAATGAAATCATTAAACAGAAGAACTAGAGTTAATTAACATCGAGAAGGACAGGGCGCTTCACCGGTGGATTCAAGTTCTTTTTTTGCCTTAGAGAGCTGTTTTTTCTTTTCCGTCCACGCAGTATGTAATGATTCTAAATAGCTCACGGGGGTATCGAGGGCAAGGTATCTCATTTCATCGCCATGTTGTCGGCCAAGCTGATAGCGAATGGAAATTTCTATTTCCTGGAAAAACTCATCAATACTTTTACTTTCAAACAAATCCGCCTCAATATCATCCGCTATTTCATGCAGTATACTGGCAAACTGGGCTTTAATATTTGCAAATCTCATCATATGTAACTCAATTAATACAAAGTTGAATACAGTATCTAACTTTGTATCGCAATGAACTAGTGATACGGCATGAAATGAGGCAGCTTTGACGTGAGTAAGGTATAAGATCAAGCTCATTGATGTGAGTAAGACATGAAAAAGCTTAAATAACAGAGAGTTACAAGGTTATGGGAAAATTAACTCGATAGCCTCTAATTGGGTTTCTCCATTTGTTAGTCGGTTTGAGAACATTAAAGAGGCATCGTTATTGAGTGAAAAATTTCTATCTGATAATTCAGTGACTACCACATCTTCACCGCCAGATAGCGGGCGTTTAACTAATTTAAGGCCACCATCAATTTTTTTAACATAATAAAGCTGCCCATCAATCACATCGTAATGTTCTGGTTTCGAGATTTTTGAAAACTCAGGTAGCGGACCTAATTCTGAAAAGCCACCAGTAGCGGATGCTTTAAATAACCGTCGATCCTTTATAAAATATAAAACACCATTATCTCCGGCTTTAGGCGCTATGCCTCGGATAAGAAATGGCGTAAGTTTCATAGTCTTTAAACTTAATCGAGAAATTTTTTCATTTTTTGTCTGAAAATACAGATATTGTCCATCTAATGAAAATGTAGGGTTAGAGGAGGATTCGCTATTTACGAACAATTGTTTTCCTGTCTCATCTAATAAAACCACTCCCCAATCGGCATCATAGGCTAAAAAATGACCGTCTGGAGATAGAGCCAGACTTTGAATGGCAACCAGAGACTGTAAATGGGTTAACTGTGACAACCCTGTTTTGTTGGATAACCAAACCTGAAATAAACCATCACGTTTACTGACAAAGGCCCTAGCTTCACTTAATTTAGCCATTGCTGGACGAATATCTAAAGTAGAAGATGAGAGAGAATTATCGGTAGTATGTGTATTTAAGTCTCTAATATATACGTCAGATAGATATAATTCTTTCATCATAAGGCCAATTTTTGTCTCGCTCATTGAAAAAGGATCAGACATAGACGATTCAGTTTTACCCTCTATTACCGAAACCACACCATTCATATCCACGATGGATAACTCTGAAAGGGCTGTTCGCACAACCAGGTATTTCCCCTTATTAACCCAGGCGACAGAAAAAGGAACAACTTTGACGGTGGTTAATTTTTTATGGCTGTTGTTGGTTAAATCCAGTACCCATAATTCAATGCCATTGATGTCGTCGATATTACGTAAATAGGCTATTTTATTGGCTAACTTTGAGTAGGCAAAACTATAATCACCCTGTCCCTCAATATGTTCAACATCTGTGAGTGCAAATAGTTCCCGTGATTTAATATTGAGCCGATAAATAGCCTGAGGCTCCCCCAGTTTAAGGCTGTAACCCAGATAAAGGCTCTCTTCATCTTTCCAGCTAATTTGGAGTCCGCCATCACCTTTGGGGCATGGCATAATTGATTGTATATTAGATAAACGTAGCTCACTGGCATCAAAATCAGCCAGCATATAATCACATTGGTCAGTGAAATTGGTACGATTAAAAACGATTCGATTACCTGAAGGGGAGATCTCGGCATGAAAATCGCTACTTTGAGTCTCGGCTGAATCGGTTAAATTGATATAACGCTCTTCTCCCATAGGTTTGGCTATAAGGCTCAATGTGAAAAGGTCGTCTTTCAGCTGTTGGTGAGAAAAAACAATCAGATCGGTTTTCGCATGATATGAACCATAGAGTTCTTGTCCCTTAGCCGATGTTATAGGTTTGGGATAACTCGCGCTTACCTGAATGCCAGTGTTTCTTTCAGGCAGGTAAAGAGTGAAACCGAAAAAGAACAGAATCGAAACCACAACAACAGCTGTCAATTTATAAGATGTTTTAGTTAACAGCCCTTTTTTTTCATCTTTTTCATCAAAACCATAGATAACATCGGGTAAAAATCGATAACCTATATTTAGGATTGTTTCGATATAGCGCGGTTGTTTGGGATCATCCCCTAAAGTTTTCCGAAGTTGCACCAGAGCCGCGCTAATAGCATTGTCGGTGATGATTTTGTTATCCCAGACGTCTTCTACCAGTCGATCCTTGCTGATAATTTCCCCTGAATGTAGACAAAAAAGCTCCAGCAAACTGGCCTGAGTGCGAGTCAAAGGAATAGAGGTATTTTCACTGCTTAATATGTGAGTGCGAGCATTGTATACCCAATGTTCAAACTGAAAGGTGTTGGGATGTTTGTTTATGGTGCCAAAGCCGTTTTTAAGCTTATTTTCTGCCTTTTTTAACTTTTCATCCATAAGTTTCCTGCTTATGTTTTGCACCAGACATTAGATCCGGTTAACGTGTCATAACTGCATGTTGCAGTATTTTTAACCGGAGAAAGACCATGTCAAACAGAAAAACATTATTACCAGTTCTTTTTATTATAAGTACCTTATCGGCACCAATTACCGCTTCATCTTATACGAATCGGAACAATATTGAAACAAAGCCACCTACTATAACAACTAATTGCAAACCATATCCGCAATGTATCCCAACGCTGGAACAAAGTATTATCGATGAAACGACCAAAACCACAACGGATAAGTCCAGCAAAAGACCAGGGTTATTACCACAACCTGTTAATTTACCACAAGATGCAAAAGGATGGTGGGAAAAATTATTGGATATCTAGTTTTAAAACCAAAGTAGCATTGGGTGTCTAGCTTGAAAACCAAAGGGCGGCATTTGGCAGTAGCCGCCTCAAACGTGCTATTAAGTCAGTTCCAACCAGCAAAGGTAAAATCCTGATTATCGCCGTTTTATTAAAGTGATATTTTGTTATTTTAACGGCGTAAAAAACACCTTAAAAACAATGTAACATAGGATATGTGGTTGCAATATTGTAAAAAGCATTGGTACGCTGTAGCCCTTGTATTAAAGGGCTACAGGCCAATGTGCAACAATTGGCGGCTATGGCTCCAGAACCCCAACTAAGAAACGTTTCAAATTCGCTTGAAAAGTAAAAGTCATTTAATATCTTATAAAAACAGCCATCACCGTTTTAAGACGGATCAAAAGCAGAAGTTTGAGTGCGCTCCATTTCGTCATGCCAATGTTCATCTTCAACATGAAAATAACGGCTTGTGGAAAGGAAATAGGACATATAAGTAATAGCCGAAGTTGCTCAAATTATGGGTCAAAGTGCTCAGTACAGTACTCTAGTTGAATTGATATGCAGAACCAAATATGCTAATTTGGGTAAGAGCAAAACTGATAACAACATAACCCATTGTTTTTGTTGCTTAATACAGTCAATAAAGATAAACAACATTCTAAGATAAAGAGTGAGATTTATAATTTCATTTACTCTATCAGAAGGATCTACAATCAATATAAATCGGTAAAATAAACATGGAAGAACAAATTTCAGCAACAACAATCATCTTATCAGTAACTACATCCTTGCTAGCAAGCTGGCTATTCTTCTACTATCTGCGTTTTCGAGAAAAAAATATAAAAGACAAAATCGAAGAATTAGAATCGGATGAGGAATTTGTCATAAAGCTTAGCAAAGGAAATAAAAAGCTATTACGTTCAACCTTTGTAGCCATACTAATTTCCTTCCTCTGCCTGTTTATTTCATTGGCCGTATTTTTTGTAACCAACGTCATTGGGGTTGAAGGTAACATTAAAAATTTCTTTTTCGGGGTTTCGCTAGTCTGTGTCTTAATAGGTGCGGGACTCTGTTTCTATCAAGCTCGCTCAATTATTCAATCAGCCAATTTAACGGATGCAAAAAAAGAATTTCAAAAAAAGCGTGAAGCTCTTGAAAGTAAATTGTGATTTGTTGCTGTTGGTTAAAAAAACAATCTCTCCGTTCCCTTTTTTGCTTTTTATTTTTGGTGGCGTTTGTGTTTGAATGGATTGAATATGGTAATTAAAGACTTGGCTCCAAAAATTCCGAAATTAAATAAGGAAAATTAATGACTATTAAGTTAATCCATTTATCAGATATACATTTTCGTATGAACTGGGCTGAGGATCAGGGTGTTGTTATATCAAATGTTATAGATGATATTGAATGTCAAATAGCAGAGTTTGATATCAATAATACATATATAGTTATCTCTGGTGACATTGTCTTAGTTGGAGGTAATGATGAGCTATACTCAGCTTTTGTTGAAGAAATTGGTAGTAGGCTTGATTCATTAGGCATAACTAAAGAACGAAGGATATGTGTTCCTGGTAATCACGATATATCAAGGAATTGGATCAAAAATAATAAATTGAATCATGAAAGTGTTCTTCTACAGCAATTGACTGAAAAAGAGTTTAATGATTACGCTCAACAACCCTCTTCACTGCTTGCTAGTAAATTCGATAATTACAAAAAATTTGAACAAGAATTTGCAGCTTACGGAATAGCAAATGAGTTTATGACTGGTCGAGGTTGGACCATTGGTGAAGAAGTAGGAATTTATTGTTTAAATTCGGCTATTTTTTCTAGTGGAGATAGTTCTTCTGATCGCTCCAATTTAGCTATTGATACAAGACGATTGCAGGAATGGAATTCCTCTTGTAGAGCAAAGTACAAAATTTTAGTTATGCATCATCCTATTTCATGGTTAAACGAATGGGGGAGAAAAGAAATTGAATTGATTCTAGAGGCTGATTTCTCTCTACTGTTGACAGGACATGAACATGAACAATCCGCAGTCCATTATATCAAGGGTTCTAGTCGGTTGGTAAAATGTTCTGCTCCTGCTCTTTTTACGCATAAAAAGGATGAACTTGGTTATGGAATCGTTTCGATGGATGCAAAAGAAGGTGTAATGGATATCAGTTATCGACAGTGGACTAAGTATAGATCCTTCGTATCAGGGGTGAATTTCTCTAACACGGACAATGGACTAGTTGAATTTTCTAAAAATGATAAGACAAAAAGCACTCAACGTTCTTCAAAGAGTGATGCGATAGAAAGGATGTTAAAAAGCAATCTTGAGGCTACTTTAAAATCTTTTATTGAACAACCTTCAATTTGGATTAATCCGGAATTGTATGAAATATGTGAAAATGATAAAAATAGTGAAAATCTGGAAAATAAAAGAGTTAATTTAATCGAGTTAATAAATCGGCCTAAATCAGCAGTAATAACTGCACCAGCTCAGTTTGGACTTAGCTCTTTGTCACACTACCTCTGTTTGGAAGCGTGGAAAAAAAATGCTAATACAGCATGGGTGAGATTGGACGCGGACTTAGTAAGGGCATTTGAGTTTCAGGAAGAAATAGAGCGTCAACTTGTACTTTTTGATTTGGATGGTTCATGCATTGAATGCATCGTAATCGATTCATGGGACAATTCAAATAAAGAGAAGGTTAAGTTGCTGAAAAAAATTAGTGAATATTATGGTGACATTCCTATTTTAATTATGCAAACTAAGAATGAACATTTTTTCTCTAGCGCAAATTCACCTGCTCAAGTTTGTGGAAGAAAACTTGCTGTATTGCATCTAAATTCATTGTCTAGAATGCAGATAAGGGAAATAATTGTTCAGTATAATGCGTTGAAACATATCCATAATGATGATGAAGTTCTTTTAAATAATATAATATCAGATCTAAAAGATCTAAATTTACACAGGACACCTTTGAATTGTCTTACTCTGTTAAAGGTGTCAGAAGTTAATTTTGATGACGGCCCCGTAAATAGAACAGAAGTAATTAAACGAATTTTATTTCTTTTGTTTAACGTCGATAAGATTGCGACATATAAAAGACGGCCAGATTTAAAGGACTGCGAACATGTTTTAGGATGGTATTGCGAAAATATTCTGAGAGAAAATAAGCTGCTTTTTACTAGGGATAAATTTCTTCATTCAACTAGAGAATTCTGCAAAAAAAACATGATAGATATTGAAGTGCATGTGTTATTCGATACCTTGGCAGACAATAATATCATAGTCAGAAAAGGAACAACTTTTTGTTTTAAGTTTACTTATTGGGTAATGTATTTTGCCGCCCAGCGAATGCACCAAAGTAACGCCTTTAAGAAGTTTATTTTTGAAGGAAAGCGCTATGCAGCATATCCTGAGTTAATTGAATTCTATACTGGAATAGATAGAAATAGAGACGATGCTTTAGACGTATTAATAAATGACCTTAGGGAAGTTCAGGAACTAGTGTTAGGCAAAGTTGGTTTTGCTGATGAAATGAATATATATAAGTATGCACAATGGAGCCCCACAAATCAGTCTATTGAAAAACTACAAAATGAATTTGAGAATGAGGTTCAACAATCCAATTTACCAGAATCAATAAAAGATCAATACGCAGACCGAAGTTACGATCCTAAGAAACCATATAATCAAGATATTAACAACATAGTTCAAGACTACTTGTTGGATTTATTAGCGCAATTGATGAGTTCTTCCTCTCGAGCATTGAGGAATAGTGATTATGCATCACCTGTGATCAGGATGTCTTTACTAACTCTAATAATTAGTTGCTGGGAGCTAATTACAAAAATTCTTTTAGTTCTAACACCAGTACTTTGTGAAAAAGGAGTTGGTGAGTTCGAGGGGACTAAGTTTATATTGGTTGGTAATGCGGTGAATTTGACGCCAAAGGAAAAGTTTATTTGTGTTCTTAATAATATTCCGGCTAATGTTGTCGATTGGTTTTTGAATGACTTATATTCCCCCAAAATGGGACCTTTAATGTTTAATTACTTGCACGCCGAAAAAAATGAGATACGAAATCACTATATTGCAATGATGTTAATAGAAAAGCGCCCTCACAATTGGAGGCGAGAGTTAGAACGTTATATAGGTAATGCACATAAAAATTCTTTCTATTTATACAGTGTCGCCAATACTTTGGAAAAAGAGCAGAAGTTGGGATTTACTTCGCTATCAAATATGACTGATATCATTTATCTTCGCAAAATGGTGTTGGCAAAGCATAAAACTGGCGTGAAAAAACCAGGTAAAAAGTTGATTGATAAATGCGAGTTAATCGAAAAGGAATAAATATAATAAAATGATGGGTAAATAACTCAAAATAGGACACCCAGAGCGCCGAGATAAATCGGCAGAAGATTGGAGGTGAAATTCCTCTACTCGGAAAGGATTAACTACCCGCCGAGACCTCGAGTCATGAGCCGTTGCCCGTAAGGTCAGGGGTTAAGCGTTGACAGAGGAACGTGCAGGCTCAGTATTGAGCTCCGAGAAGTGGTGCATGGATGCACCGTTTACGAACCTAAGGATGGAAATCACCAATTGAGAACGCTGACCTTGTTGGGTGAAGGGGAAGGCAACATGACCGAAAGGCGTATTAGTGAGCCTGATGGTTGGTTCTCCGGAGTCATAGACCTGGTGCATGTACTTATGTCTTTTGTGCGGAACTCGGGAGATCCTACTGTTAGCCATAGCAGTTTTTTTGTTATGGCAGTTTTGGGGAAGTGTTTAGCGAAGCCCAGAATAAAAACAGTAGGAAGTCGGACAAGACAATAGTAGTGAAGAAACCTGCGAACAATGTATCGAAAACCATGTTGTGAGTAATACAGCGGAGTGGGTGGAGCGAAGTGTCTTGACAGAGAGAAAGTGGAGTTAAACCAACGTGATTATGACTCAGAGCATAACAGCATCGTTTCTGGAATTAGCTCGACTACATGCAGTGGCAAAATGGCTGTGTGTTTGACTCGATGTAGGAGCCGCATGCGTTAGTAGCGCACGTACGGATCTGCGCGGGGGGTGCTGGGTAACCAGCATTCCTACCGCGACTAAGTTGATACCAAAGTCAGAATCTTTGAATCTTTGATTTTTTGACTGACCGCTAACGAGATATTTTAATTCCAACAATATAATCGCTCACTGACCGAGTTTGGCACTACAGAGCCGTAGAAGATAATTAGTTGAAGCATATCTTGCGTAAGGCTCTATATGACCCAGACTGTGTAAAAACTCATTTGAGTAAAATTTTTGTCACTCCAACTCGCTTATGATGCACGGTCTACCGTTTAAGCGGCATGATTTTAAGTTGGCATTTTCTATGACCAAATGTTTTGACCGGCTAGAATGACTCCTAATCAGTTCTACAGTTGATTTTTCTTCAGATTATTTAAGGTTAGGCATCGTTGCTAAGCTTGCATTGCAACGATTAGTGAATTGACGCCGACAATATTGATCATTCGTTTCATATTGTAGGCCAAAACGTGCAGGCTCATTTCCGTACTGACATTTCTAAATCCTTTGGTCAGAAAATGGGTGGCTCCCATCCAACCTTTTATCGTCCCGAATGGATGTTCAACCGTTTGTTTTCGGATCAACATTATCTCTTTTTTTGCTTTCAGTTTTGTCTGCATTTGTTCCATTTCATCTTCATGTATCCACCGCTTCATTCTTCTAGGTTCTCGCTTTGATTTGGTGCACTGGGAACGAATCAGGCAATCTCTACAGGCAATATGATTGTAGTAACACTTGTGTTCTAATCCTTTCTCAACCGTATCGTAGGCATGTCTTAATGTGTTTCCTGCGGGACAAATATACACATCTTTGGATTGATCGTATTTAAACGATGAACGAGTAAATATTCCTTTGCCTTCTGAACCCGCTAACCCTTTGCACACTAATGCCGTCATTCCATTATCTAACGTTTCTTTAATGTCTGGACGATTGTAGTACCCTTTATCTGCGATGATGGTGAGGTCTTTTTTATTTAATGCTGTTTGCGCTTCCTTCGCGACATTACAGAGCTGACCTCGGTCGGGTGTGTTAGTCACTTCATGGTGAATAATTAAGTGATGTTTAGTGTCTACCGCGCTTTGCACGTTATAGCAGACCATTCTGGTCATTCCCTGAGTCTTCATTAGCCGTGAGTCAGGATCGGTTGTTGACACTTGCTTGTCAGGGTGTTGCTTAACGGTTTCCTCCATCTCTTTTAGTTCGGCAATTCGTTTTTTAAGCCAAGTGATTTTTTCCTCAATGGCGATATTCTCTTCATCAGTTCTAATTCCGAGGTCAGCTTGATCAAGTTGTTTAAAGTACACATCAATATTCTTTTCTATGCGCTCAATGAGGGACTTCATTTTCGTTGGTGTGAAATTGTTATCTTTATTGTTTACCGCCTTAAATTTACTGCCGTCTATGGCAACCATTGATTCGGTAAACATATTCATCTCACGACACAACTCGACGAAAGTCCGGCACGTATTCTTGATAGCTTTCGCGTTGTCTTTTCTGAAATCAGCGATGGTTTTAAAGTCTGGTGTAAGGCGTTCGATTAACCACATTAATTCAACATTACGCTGTGTTTCTCGCTCTAGTCTGCGAGACGACTGGATCCGATTAAGATAGCCGTATACATATAGTTTAAGGAGTGTTGCTGGATGATAGCCTGGTCTGCCAGTGTGACACGGTTTAGTTCTTCTAAATCCAAGATTGACTAAGTCGAGTTCATTAACGAATGCCTCGATCACTCTAACCGGATTATCTTGGGGAACAAAATCATCGAGAGCTTCAGGAAAAAGCGTGACTTGGGTTCGTCCTTGGCCTTGAATATAGTGAGACATATCAACACGCTTCTGGTTATTAACTTGCTGATAATTATACCAAAAATTAGTTCGCCAACATATTTCTACTCAGATTGATTGATCATAACTACCCCCCTTTTATTCCAAAAGGTGATCAAGAGTTTTCACACAGTCTGGGTCAACTAGAGACATTTAGCTTGTCAGATCGAGTGTTAACTTATTATTAGAACAATAAGATATCGTGTGAGCTAATACAGTTTAAGAGTCCTCTTGTTGGTCATTTGTGACTCCCAAATAACTTACACAATTTGGGAAGAAAGTAACCATTATCAGGTTCTCATTAAGTTTTCATGCTTTTTGTAGCTTCAAAATATTTGTAGAGGGTTGGTCTAGAAATTTCCATCATCTTACAAATTTGCTTGTCTTGTAATTCTCCTCATCATATAGTTTTACCGCTAAAGCTTGTTTGTCTTTAACCTAAGGTTTTAGTCCTGCTACCTTTTCGACCTCTGGCACGAGCTGCTTGCAAACCAGCTTGAGTTCTCTCTTGTATCAATTTGCGTTCAAATTCAGCAAGCGCACCGAAAACATGAAAAATTAATGTACCTGAACTCAATGAAGCATTAATGATTTGGATCCTAAGAATCTTTGTGACGTGAACCGATTACTAAAGTATTTGAACAAAGATTGGTTGTTATCAATAGGTCTGTTAGAACAAGCGATTTTGGAAGCTCACAAATTGAGCTCTTACCGCCTGTATCTTTAACTGCAAAGAAAATATGGGCTCTTGATGTAGCAATATCTAACCAAGTTTTTAACGAAAATGGTTGGCAAGTGAACCCTAAAGACGGCTTTGTCAGGAATGAATATGACAGAAAGATCAACTAATCAGGTTATGTCATCACAATCAGCAAGATCATGGAACATTCTAAAAAGTAAGATTGTAAATTAAACGGTCATTTGTTTTACGCCCATCTCGGCAACAAATCTCATACACAAAATAACTTGTTTTAATGTAAATAAACCCGTAAAGTTTTCTACGTAAAATAAAAGTACCTTTTCTTTTGTTTAAAGGCAGGTTATGAAAATTGGCTACGCTCGCGTAAGTACCAATGAGCAAACTGAAAGTTCGCAGGTTGATGTGTTGGAAGCCGAGGGTTGTGAACGAATTTATTGTGAGAAATGTAGCGGTAGATCAAAGCAACGTCCGGAACTGGAGCGCATGATTGATGCACTAAGAAGCGGTGATATTGTTGTTGTGCAGCGGTTAGATCGTTTAGGTCGTAGTCTAAAGGATCTAATTGAACTGCTTGATGGTTTTAAAAGCCAAGGCGTACAGTTTATTAGTTTAACCGAAAGCATTGATACAACCACTGCTGTAGGTGAATTAGCGTTTCATATGATCGGTTCAATTGCTCAGTTTGAACGCCGGTTGATTTCAGAACGTACTAAAACCGGATTATCTGCAGCAAGAGCACGAGGACGAAAGGGTGGCCGGAAAGCCAAATTAAGTAAATCAGACATTAAAAAGGCACAAGCAACGTTACTAGATCCTGAAGTAACAAAGGCTGAAGTGGCAGAGCATTTTGGTGTAAGTAGGCCAACATTGAACAAGGCATTAAATGACCAGGGGATGGAGTAAAGGTGAACGAAAGCATTTTAAGCCGCCACATTGAGGAAAATGTTGGGTTACATGGAAGTGGTGATTCTGCCAATTTTGATTTATGTAGCGTTTTCAAAATACGACGGGGGCCAGATGGTGTTCATCTGTTTGATCGCAAAACAGGGAGCAATATATTACTTGATGAGTATGTTCCTTCATTTTCGTACTGGACAAAGTGCCCTCGACAAGTATCCATAGCACTAACCAATACTTGTAATTTGCATTGTAGACACTGCTATGCGCCAAAACAGTCAGCTAGGTTAGCTAAAGAACAGGTAAAACAATGGATGCTTGAACTGGATAAGGCAGGATGCTTTGGTATTGGTTTCGGTGGTGGGGAGCCGACGTTGCATCCGAATTTGGTCGAACTTTGCGAGTTTGGACAACAAGAAACGGGCTTAGCCATCAGCTTAACGACTCATGGCCATACATTATCGGAAAGCCTGATCGGTCAGTTGGAACATGCGGTTAACTTTATACGAGTCAGCATGGATGGTGTTGGGGCGACTTATGAGCGCATTCGGGGGCGCTCTTTTGAAAAGTTGATGCAAAATTTAACCTTGCTGAAAGGACGTATTCCTTATGGGATTAATTACGTTGTAAACCAATATACCATTGACGATCTGAGCGAAGCTGTGAGATTTGTCGAGGCAAGTGGTGCGGACGAGCTGCTTTTGCTTCCTGAAGAGCCTATTGGTTTAGGCAAAAAAATAGATGGAACCACCTTAGAGCGGTTACAAACATGGGTTGCTTGTTACAAGGGAAGCATCAGACTTTCTATTAGCTCAAGCTATAGGGATATGGTCGATAGTTTGATTGCTCTTGAAAAGGAGCCTGATTACCTTGCATTTGCACATATTGATGCCAACGGGCAGTTTAAATTAACGTCGTTCGAACAATGGGGATATGTTATTGGTAAAGCTGGTGTCCTAACCGAGTTTGCTAAGTTATGTAGTGAGATGGAGCATGAAAAATTATGAAAATATGGAACAGTTACGGTGCTGAGCACTCGCTGAATTTAGTTATCGTGGGTAAGTTTAAGGATGTAACTGACGCTGAAGAATTTGAGTCTTTGATTGATTCTTTGAAGGATTTTCTTCTTGAAGAATCAAATTTTGACATTGATTCCGACCGATTCAGCTCCGAAGTGCTGGATTATCTTAGTAAGAAAGACCTTTTTTGCTTATCCCCACAGCAGTTAGGCCAGCTACTGTATGAAATGCATGTAGAGCGTCAAGGACATGAAATCCGTATCTCTTCAGATGATGATCTGAATGCACTCGTTAGCCTACTAATTCATCAAGGTGCCAAGGTTGAAGTATTTTCTGCCCATGACTATCCAGATGAAGAGTTCTAGGGGTTGAGGTAAATATGTTGGATTGGAGTCGATTTGAAAGCCTTTCCGGGGATAAAGCTGCAAATTATAAATTCGAAAAACTATGCAGAGGTATTGTAATCAGGCACTTTAGTTTTCTTGGGCCTCTGAAAGAATTAAAAAATCAGCCAGGTGTTGAGTACCATATTAAGTTGAATCAAGACGACTCTCGGCTTGGATGCGCTGGGCAAATTGTTGGTTGGCAGTGTAAGTGGTTTCAATACCGTGCTGATGGCAAACTAACCGCAAATGCAAAGTCTCAAATCGAGGATTCTTTAGATAGAACTAAAGAGCATTTGCCTGAATTAGATATTTGGATTTTGTGGACTCATAAGACGCTAGCAAAACCTGATCAAAATTGGTTTTATGGTTTAACAAGCAAATACGGTTTTGAACTGCATCTTTGGAATGAAAGCGACATAGAGGAGTATCTAACTGGAGTAGGGATTGATTTAAGGCATACCTACTTTGGGGAGCTAGCACTAACACCTCAAATGCTGGCCGAACAGCATGAAAAATCAATTGCTCCGGTCAAGAGTCGATGGCTTCACGCTGTTCACCAAACCTTGGATATAGAACATAAAGCACGACAAATTCTTGGTGAACCTGGTGCGTGGGAGAACTTTGAAAAAACCGGCAATTCCCTTACTTGTTCATCCGAGGCCATAGCGGCAGTCATAGCCGAGCCTGTTTATTATCCTTGGCGTTCAGAACTGAACAAGTTCATTTCACAGTGTGAAATGTATGCGGCTTATTGCTGCCAATTTCAAAACCCAATCTGTGGTGAACACCTTGGAAAAATTAATGAACTTGTTGAAGCTTCAATTTCATACTCTAATGGGGCGATTCAGCGCGTACTCAGGGTGCTGAGGCGAAAGAATCTACCGCTGTCGTTGGTAATTACCAATGCTCTGGCATATATCAAAGATACAAAAGCATTACTTGAGGATGCTCATAGCCTTTTATCACAACAATTAATTGCTGTGATTGCTGATGCCGGAGGAGGAAAAACACAGTTTTCAGCAGAATTGACTTCTCCAAACGATACACGACCAGCAGGTATTCTGTTATTAGGGCGCGATCTTAAAATAGGAGCAACTTTAGACACTCTAGCGCAAAGAATTAGTTTTTACACTCAGCCTGTTCCCAATTTTGAATCTCTTGTTGCGGCTCTTGACGCCGCAGGTACACGAGCTGGTTACAGACTCCCGATTGTAATTGATGGGCTAAACGAAGCACAAGATCCCAGAGAATGGAAATCATTATTGGAGTCTATTCAACCAATGTTACAGCAGTATTCAAATGTAATACTCTTATGTACGCTAAGAACGGGCGAACGTGATCGAGCAAATCAATGGCGCAGACAGCACTTAGGTGACAGGACCACCAGTCGCGAGAGCTTTACACAGCAAGCTTTACCTGATGATTGTTTTATCGTCGAGTCTAAAGGTTTTAGTAACAAAATCACCCTCGCAGCAATAAAAGCCTATTTTAATCACTATAAAATAGATGCCGATCCCTTTATGGCTCCATTGGGTTTTTTTAGCCATCCTCTGAATTTGAAAATATTCTGTGAAGTAACCAATCGAACTGCACAAAATGTTGTACGTGTAGTTCACTTTCCTTCCTCGATCTACAGCTTGTTCAGTGAGCAGATCCGGCATTCTGCGAATACCATCGCTTGTATGACAAATTTGTCAGTTACATATAAAGAATCTGACATTTATAAAGCTGTCTACTATCTCGGACAAACCCTTTGGCTTGAAGGTATAAGATCTGCGTCGGAAGAACAATTTAGAACAGCCTGTCAAATGGAGCTTAAGGCGTGGGAAAGCGATATTGTCAACCTGCTTACTCAAGAAGGGTTTATTTTTCGTGACGAAGATGAACCGTATACCTACAAGCTAACACCTGTATATGATAGAATGGGCGGTTACTTCATCACCTACTACCTGTTAGAGATGTATAAGAATATCAGTCTATCTGACTGGATGCAGACAGATGAATTTCTTCAGAAACTCTTCGGTGATATACCTGAACAACATGAACTCTCTCAAGATATTTTGCACGCGCTTGTAGCACTGGCGCCGAAATATAACAAAGGCCATGTCTGGCAAGTTGTGCCCTCAGAACTTTCTTCTCATGTATTAGCCCTATCATACCTAATTGATGCCAATGATATTTGCCCAGAGACGATACGGGCTTACAAAAATAAAATATTAGAAGAAAAGTTACCGAAAAAAGCCATTGAGAGTTTAAGGGGTCTAAGAATGGCTGTAGGGCACCCATTTAACGCGAACTTTTTCAGTGATGTTCTCGGTGAGTTGTCAATGGCTGACAGAGACTTATCTTGGACGGAGTACAATCGGACTCATAGCCGAGATATTATCAGTGGTATTGGCAAACGTATTGATTATTGGCGTTCAGATAAATGGGGAAATGACGAAGTTGAACGACTTCGAGCTTTATCAATTAGCTGGCTATTAACGTCATCCTGCATTGAGCTTAGAGATATTGCGACTGAAGCACTCTTTCATTATGGTTTGCATAGCCCGGAAAACCTTCTAGGCATTTCGTCTAGATTCTTGACCGTCAATGATCCTTATATGTCTGAGAGGCTTTTGGCAGCTAGTTATGGCGTCGTAGGCAGTTTACTTGCAAAAGGAGACACCTTGGAGGTAATAGCCTCATTTGCAAAAACTATTTATGATGAATTTTTTTCTGAAAATGCTGAGGCAGTAACAACGCATTTATTAGCAAGAGAGTATGCTAGCTGCATCATCTTAAGTGCCAGCAAATACCTTCCTGGATTATTCACTAATGACCAAGTTAAGAGGTCTATATCACCATTTTCAGTAATGCCACGGAAAGTATGGGGTTCCATAACAGAAGATAAACGTATATCTAGAGCAGAGTCGCCATTCCGGATGGATTTTGAAAACTATACTATTGGTCGTTTGGTGCCAGAACGAGGCAATTATAATTTTGACCATCCAGAGTACAAAGACATTAGAAATAAGATTTTTTGGCGTGTAAATGAATTGGGTTGGCACGCTGAAAAATTTACGGTCGCAGACCAAAAAGTCGGATCAGATGGGTATTACTCCAGGGGACAACGACCGAAAGTAGAGCGGTATGGGAAAAAGTACTCTTGGATAGCTTATTATGAAATGGCTGGACAGTTAGAGGATGATGGAAAGTTAAAACCTTGGGGAGCAAGGTTTGCAGCTGACATTGATCCATTTTTTCCAAGAAACACATTAAACACTTTCAAAGAGACCACGATGTTTATCGGAGATGCTTCGATAACGACTGAAAACTGGATAGCTAATAGCGACTTACCGAATCTCGATAGTGTTGTTACCACAAGAGAAGCTGGTGGATATTCGGGGCCTTGGGTGCTGCTAAACGGACATATCGAAGAGGAATCCAAACGACTAGACAGAAACTTCTATTGTTCGATCCGAGCTTTTTTTGTTGATTCATCGAATAGGAGTAAGCTTCAAGACCACATTAATAATACGAACCAGATTGATTGGCCCGATATGCCGCAGACTAGTTACATTTACTCTGGTGAACTGTATGGGAGTAGTAAGTTTTCATTCGAAGATTGCCACTGTATACATGTTACCGTTGGATATAAAAAGAGGGAGTATGAGCGGTCTAAAATCGTTTTAAATGGGAAAATTTTTGCAGAAGGAGGAAAGCAAATCTTTGATGTTCCCGTACATGAAGAACTGAGTGCTCAGATACCTGTTGTTGGGTACTACTGGGAATTTTCTGATAGCAAACAGTCAAGTATTAGTCGTGTGTTACTAGCACCCTGGATTGTCGATGCACTTGGATTAATTTTTGACGCTACTAACTTATGCTATACCGATCCAAATGGGGCATTGGCAGCTGTATTTGTTGAGCAAAAAGGTGAGGATTCAGGCAACTATCAGGAACTTTTTTATCTTAGAAAGGAACTTGTTGATAGCTTGTCAGCAATGAAAGGCCTTGATCTTATATCAAAAATTCAAGGAGAGCGGCGCCTTGCTCGGACAGAGCACTTTGATAGCATTGAAGATAGTTCAATAAAGTTTAGATACTTTGAAACCACATTTATTTAGTGAGAATATCTATATTTCTTTTCTAGCAATAGGGATGTATGGAAGGCTCCTTGATTTATTCTACTTCCATATGAACATCAATCTATGTTTATAAGGCGACAATTAACTGTTATGCCTTTGAAGTGAATTAGCATTTATGGACAAACCAAAGATATCAAGTATAGAGAACAGGCCTAGTCAGCTTTATGAGTTGCCCTATTATTCGTCATTACCTGAATTGCCAATTCATATTGATATGGAGGGAAGTATAGGAAGGTTTTTAGCATATGACATATTCTTGCTTGATGGGGTGCAGCCGGTAGAGGGAAGGCACCTAAAAGCCAACGACGGAATCATAGGGGTTTACCCTAGCGTAGAATCTTTAAAAATTCACGAAAAAGAAAAGGTGTCATTTCAAATTATACACGTTGTAGTGAATGCCTATGGCTTTGCGTTGATAATATTATCAACGCAAAGCCATAGGCATTCACTACAACGTGTA
>JBFFIY010000067.1:0-24287 GCA_041556195.1 Enterobacterales bacterium | reverse complement strand
TTAAAACATTTTTTAAATCTATGGCTAAAGCCTGTTATTTTGTGGGTAGGGCTAGTTGTAGGCATGTTTTATTCTTTGTCGCTAAAAGCTTCTGAAGATGTGGACATCTACAGCATAGAGGTTCCCGTTGCCAACCAATCGATTTCTGAACGTAATAGAGCGACAAAGCTGGGTTTAAATAAGGTATTAATTCGCGCCAGCGGCTTGGACACAGTGATTGGAAATCAATATATACAAGCGAATATTGATAAGGCTAATTCTTTTATTCAGCAATTTGCCTATAAATCAGTTGATGTTAGCCAGCAATCTGAAAATCAACCTCCCTGGATATTAAGTTTGAGCTTTGAATCAAAATCAGTGCAACGATTATTGGCTGATTCGGGTCTACCTGTATGGGGAAAACGACGCCCATTGGTATTACTTTGGATTGCTGAACAAAATGAAGATAGTCGTATGATTGTTGGATCTGATTCAGTTGCAGCGCAGATGATTAGTTCATTGGCCGCAGAAAGAGCCATCCCTTTCTCTTTGCCGCTAATGGATTTAGAAGATGCCACTTCAATTGATATCACTGATGTTTGGGGGCGTTTTTCTTCTCCAGTTGAGCTGGCATCCAGGCGTTATGGAGCTGATGTCATTGTTTTTGGCCGGATATATGCTGTGGGGGATGAGCAATGGCAGGCTGATTGGCAATTTATTTTAGAGAAAGATGGCGACCGGAAACGAGCAGGTTGGAGTCAGCAAGCACAATCAAAAGAACAGGCTTATACTGATCTCATTTCGGAATTGGGACGCCGTTTATGTTCTCAGTACTGTGTTATGTCAACCCTGATGGGAGAGAATGAAATGCAGATCTCCGTGAGCAATATTAACAATTTTGCTGATGCGGTTAAGGCTGAAAAATACCTGCAAGGCTTGTTGGCGGTGCGTACAGTTGATTTACATATTTTAAATAAACAGGGGGCAATTTTTAAATTGAAGTTAGTGAGTCGTAAAGAAGATGTGCTTGAGGCCATAGCTCTTGATTCAATGATGCTTCCTTTGCCAGGGATTACACCTTTGGGTATCGACTCTCCCATTTACAACTTTAGCTGGACCCAGTGAAGATCCGGCAGCTCCCTAATTTAATCACGCTTACCAGAATTATTCTGTTGTTTCCTTTGGCCTGGTTTTTATATTACCAATACTATACTCCTGCTCTGATCATTTTTATGATTGCTGGTGCGTCCGATGGTTTGGATGGGTTACTGGCAAGATATTTTAAATGGACGAGCAAGTTTGGTGCAGTGCTTGATCCTATCGCTGATAAATTATTGATGTTGGTGTCCTATTCATTATTAACGGCACAGGGGGTTTTGCCTCTATGGTTATTGGTGGTGGTGGTAGGACGAGATGTGTTGATTGTTTCTGGAGCCTATACATATCATTATTTCATTGGCATTACTAAAATGCAGCCTACAATTTTAAGTAAAGTGAATACCCTTTTTCAAATACTGTTAGTGACGATGGTGATGTTCTCTCTGGTTTTTACTTTTATTCCTGATGTTATACGAATTTGGCTGATCGCTATTGTTGCGACTACAAGCATTGGTAGTGGACTTCAGTATATCTGGATGGGCGTCACTTCCACTCGAAAAGTGCTTGCAAATAAAGAACGACAATCAAAAAATGGTCAGGTGAAAAATGATGGAAGCAAATAAACAGGGCTTTTGGTTAGCAATTACACTGACATTTGGTGGTCTGGTTTATTTATTATCCCCCATATTGATGCCTTTTTTGGTTGCTGCAGCTTTGTCTTACCTGGGAGACCCTTTGGTTGACTGGCTAGAATCCAAAAAAATACCTCGCACTGTGGCGGTAATTATTGTGTTTGCCGTGATTATATTATTGTTGATTGCGGCTTTACTCATTCTGGTCCCGGCAATCTCATCACAATTAACCGTTTTCATAACAAGGGCTCCATTGGTTTTAGAATGGTTTAATACTAACGCTGTGCCCTGGTTAAACGAGAAATTTAATTTATCTATGGCAGATCCTGGTGTAGAAATTGAGGCATGGCTTCAAGAGCATTGGCAAGATACCAGTCTGATAGTGAAGAATTTGCTTGCAGGTATTGGCCAATCATCCATCGCTCTGGTTGCCTGGATAGGTAATATGGTGTTAATTCCGGTTGTCACTTTTTATCTGTTAAGAGATTGGGATAAATTAATCAATTATATTGGTGATTTATTTCCAAGAAAATACTATGACATGACTTGCCAACTAGCCAAAGAATCCGATGAAGTGTTGGGTGCTTTTGCCAGAGGGCAACTACTGGTCATGTTGGTGTTAGGCATTATTTATAGTGTTGGTTTGTGGTTTGCGGGTATTGAAGTTGCCTTATTGGTTGGCATGATGGCAGGTATTGCCTCGATCGTACCTTATCTGGGATTTGTGGTAGGTATTCTGGCGGCTTCCATTGCGGCTCTGATTCAATATCATACTATGGGAGCCCTGATACCGGTATTAGTAGTGTTTATGATTGGCCAGGCATTAGAGGGTATGGTGCTAACGCCATTATTAGTCGGTGATAAAATAGGTCTACATCCGGTTACGGTCATCTTTGCTATTATGGCAGGCGGTCAATTATTTGGTTTTGTTGGGATCTTAATCGCTCTACCTCTTGCGGCTGTTTTAGCGGTACTATTAAGACATTTACATAGTCGTTATAGACAAAGTCAGTATTATGATGATAGTGAGCCTTCCCCTGAAATTACTATTGAGACAAGAAGTAAAACCAATTCCGAGACAGAATCAACAGTTGTTTTAGAAACAAAGCTTGATGCAAATGTAGATCTGAGCAGTGAAACTAAGCCTGAAATAGAAAGCGGGCCTGAAGCAGATGTTAAAACAGACAAAAACAGTTAGCCTGATGAGTAAAGTAACAAATACCCGACAATTAACGCTACCACTAGCTTCTTCAGAATTACCAACTTTCGATAATTTTGTGGTTGGACCTAATGTTGAAACTGTATCAGCCCTGAAAAATCTCAGTAATGAACAATCAGAAAAATTGTGTTTTGTTTATGGTGTAAAAGGTTGTGGTATCAGCCATTTGCTCCAATCCTGTGTCTCATTGGCCGAACAAAAAAATATTAATACACTGTATTTTTCTTTGTGCGAAGAGGGTGTTTCAGCAGAAATGCTTAGTGGACTGGATGATTATGATTTACTCTATTTAGATCACCTGGAAGATGTTATTCCTGATCCAGGCTGGGAAGATGCTTTGTTTCACTTGTTCAATAGTCTACGAGATCAGGGTAAAGGATTGGTGCTGGGCAGTTGTGATGTACCTGATAATCTCTGCATCCAATTACCCGATTTACTCTCAAGATTAAATGGCATGATGCGTTACCATCTAAAGGAACTAACTGATCAAGACAAGGAAGCCGCATTAATAAAAAGGGCAAAGTCAGCAGGTCTCGCCATAACTCCAGAAGTGGTTCGATTTATGATCTCCCGCGGTTCAAGAGATCTGCGTCAACTTATTGCCAAACTTGAAAAACTAGATCAAGCATCACTGCAAAGCAAACGTGCTGTGACCATACCTTTTGTGAAAGAAGTGTTGGGGTATTGAACCTGTTCAATGAAGTCAGGTTTATCCCTGTTTATCTTTCTCTTCCTGTAAAAAATGTAGACTTTGTGCGGCATGACGCATGTGGGGTATAACGATGGTTCCACCAACTAATAGTGCAACACTCATGGCTTCATCAATTTCGTCTTTTGTAATACCTTCTTTAAAAGCTTCTTCAATATGATAATCCACGCAGTCATTACATCTTAAAACCAGAGAAGCTACGAGCGCTAACAGATCTTTAGTTGATTTTCCGAGCAGGCCATTGCTATAGGTCTGTTTATCCAGAGAAAAGATGCGTTTGGTGATGAGGTTGTCAGTATCTAATAATGCTTCATTACCTATAAGGCGTTTTTTTCTGAACTCTTCAAATTCATGTGACATAGTTTTTTCTCGTTTAGACGGCTAGATGGGTATCTTACACAAAATTTATCAGTAAAGTTAGCATTTTTATCGATAAACTTTGATATGTACTATTGTTTAATATGAAATGACGAACCAGTGCAAGATTTTGTTACGAGAGTCGTCTACAGTAGTTTGGGTATATATTTGAAAACTGGGAGTAACTTCCCATCGGAGTCCAACTTGGATCAAAATAGATTAAAATCTGTTCAAACTAAACTCATTTCTGTGCATAAATCACTTTCACAAGTGGTGTTAGGAAAAGAAGCAGAGATAAAACTTGCCATAACCTGTATTTTGGCTAAAGGACATTTATTGATTGAAGATGTTCCCGGTACAGGAAAAACTACTTTAGCTCATGCCCTGGCCAAAACCATGGGATTAGATTTTCAGCGGGTACAATTTACCAGTGATATGTTGCCGGCAGATATACTGGGAGCGGCGATTTTTGAACGATCAACAGAATCTTTCAGGTTTCATCAAGGTCCAATTTTCACACAGTTATTACTGGCTGATGAAGTGAACAGGGCAACACCAAAAACCCAAAGTGCGCTTTTAGAAGCCATGGAAGAAAGACAGGTTACTATTGATGGAGAAACCAAACGGTTGCCAGAACCATTTTTCGTGATTGCCACGCAGAATCCAAGTCATCAAATTGGAACCTACCCATTACCCGAGTCTCAATTGGATCGCTTTTTAATGAGATTGAGTTTGGGCTATCCTGGATTGGGTGAAGAAAGAGAGTTATTGTTAGGACAAGATAGAAGATTACTTATTGAAACATTACCTGTTGCCTTGTCACTCGAACAATTACTGGCCATTCAGCAATTGGTGGAGCAGGTAACCGTTACTCCAACCCTGGCGAACTATTTGTTAGACTTACTGGTTGCCAGCCGACAAGAAAGTCGTTGCCAGCATGGACTCTCTCCCAGAGCAGGGGTAATGTGTTTAAAAGCAGCCAGAGCATGGGCTTTATTTGAAGGAAGGGATCATGTTGTGCCAGAAGATTTACAAGCGGTATTTAGTTCAGTTGCTGCCCATCGTTTGAATCTATCTGGACAGGCCGATGCCCTCAGCATTGTGGAAAATTGGCTTCAAAAAACACCAATTCCAATTTAATCAGTAATTAAGCCATGCTTGGAATTATAACAATCAAATCCCACATCCAAAACCGTATTAATAGCTGGTTAGAAAAGCGCATACCTGCCAATCAGGAAGTGATACTGGGGCATAAACAATTATTTATTTTCAGTAGTCGCTCAGGTTGGGTATTTGGCGCAATTTTGTTGCTGATGTTAATAGGTGCTACCAATTATCAGAATTCTTTAGCGTTTATGCTGACATTTTTTTTAATGGCGATAGGGTTATTAAATATTTTTCAAACTTATCGAAATCTTTCAGGACTTAAATTAACGGGTTTATCTGCTCAGCCTGTGTTTGCAGGTGAAGAAACAAAATTTCCTTTTTTAGTTGAAACTGAGCGAGGCTGTTTAAGTTTAGGTTTTGGATTTGAAGGAACAATTCAAACATGGGCCGATTTTGCACCAGGTAAGAATAAAAAAATTGAGATTAAATTTAAAACTCTTCGTAGAGGCTGGGCAAGACCAGGAAGGATCTATTTAAATAGTGAATATCCATTGGGTTTGATGAGGTGTTGGAGTTATATCGATCTGGACCAAAAGGTTTTAGTTTATCCAAAACCTATTGCGCCATCATTCCACCATGCTAAAAATTCAGGTGCAGAAGACGAAGATTTAAATAATGCTAAACAATCAGGTGAAGATTATCAGGAAAGCCGCCGCTATAACCCAGGTGATCCATTGCCGCATATTGATTGGAAAGTGTATGCTCGTACCGATAATTTATATACCAAAAAATTTGATGAGCCTCAGGGAAAAGAAGAGTGGATTGATTGGGATGAATTTGAAGGTGCAGAAATGGAGCTACGCCTGAGTTTTCTTTGTTATCTGGTGTTAGAAGCTGAAAAATCACAACAACCCTATGGCTTGAAAATGCCAAATAAAACGATTTCTCCAGCAGTAGGTTCCTCACACCTACAACAATGCCTTGAGCAACTGGCCACTTTCTCGGGAGGTCAGCGTGTTTAAAAGAAAAGAGTCTAAAACAGAAAAAAAACGAGAACAACGTCTGCCACTAAATCGTCCGGGCGTTATTCCTTCATTAATTCTTGGACAAGTTCTGGTTATTTCCCCCTTATTTTTATTCTTACCATTGTGGGTAAGCTTATTATCAGTTTTGGCTATAATCTGGCGTATTGGCTGCCACTTTAAAGGATGGATCTTACCGGGAAAATGGATCCGTTTGTCCCTTGGTTTATTGGGAGCCGGGGCCATTGTTATTGAACACCATTCATTGTTTTCCAAAGAGGCTGGATTAAGTTTATTTGTGATGATGTCAAGCTTTAGACTGCTGGAGCTTAAGCGTTATAGAGATGGTATGAATAGTGTTTTTTTGTCATTATTTTTATTGACTGTTAATTTTCTTTATAACCAAACTCTTTTTATTGCCATCTATGCTGCTATAACATTATTTTGGTTATTATTATCACTGATAGGGCTTCAGAGTTTAAATGGTATCTATGATCTGAAATGGGTAGGTAAATCCACTGGCAAACTTCTACTGTATGCGGTTCCTCTGGCATTCTTTCTGTTTGTTCTTTTTCCTCGTTTAGCTAATCCTCTGTGGCAAGTTCCAGAACAAAATAGTGCGGGAAGTGGAGTCAGTGACAGTATGAGTCCCGGGGATATCAGTTCACTAAGTTTAGATGATGAACTTGCCTTTATGGTTAAGTTCAAAAATGAAATACCAGAACCCGGTGATTTATATTGGAGAGGACTGGTCTTTGGGCAATTTGATGGATTTGTCTGGAGCCGCTCAAATATACTCGGTGCTTCGGATGTGGAAGTTGCTGGTGAACCATTGGACTATCAAATAACCCTGGAACCTCATAAACGTTCCTGGCTTTATTTTCTTGACATGACACAACATGCATCTTCAAAATTCAATGCTTCTAAATTTAGAAATAATGAACAATATGTTTATCAACTTCCAGCGAAGGTGAACAAACGAATAAGATATGAAGGTGTCTCATATTTAAGTTACAAAGCTAACGTACAATTGACAGAGCCACAAAGACAGCAATACTTACAACTACCTGATGACGGTAATCCTCGTAGTCGGGAATGGGCACAAAAACTACTGACTGAAAGTGCCTCAACAGAAGATTTCATACAAAAGATCTTAAAATTTATCTTTGAATCACCTTTCTATTACACATTAACTCCACCGCTGTTAGAAGAAGATGTTATTGATGATTTTTGGTTTAATTCGAGGAAAGGATTCTGTGAACATTATGCAAGTAACCTGGTGTTTATGGCAAGAGCCGCAGGCGTTCCAGCAAGAGTTGTAGTGGGTTATCAGGGCGGAAAGAAAAATCCTTACAATGATTATTTAGTGATCAGACAGGCAGACGCTCATGCCTGGACAGAAATCTGGTCAGCTGATAGAGGCTGGTTTAGAGTTGATCCTACTGCAGCGATCCACCCATCAAGGGTAGAACAACAAGCGGCCAGATCTTATCGTCAAAGACAGCCATTATTTGATTCGGAAGTCTTTATAGACTGGGTGCAAGAAAATGAGACTTTATTTAATAGCATGCAGCAAATGATGGAAGCCATCAATACCAGTTGGCAACAATGGGTGATAGAGTATAATCAGGGTTCACAGCGAGAATTTTTAAAATGGATGGGATTTAAAAATTACTCTTGGGAATTGTTGATAAGATTGTTAGTGGGTTCTTGTTTTTTAGTATTGCTGGCCTGGGCTTTTTTACTGCTTTATAACAGACAACCTCAAGATGAAACGGTAAAACTGTATATACGGCTTTGTGAGAAACTTGAACGTTTAGGTTGCCCTAGAAAAGCCAATGAAGGGCCTCTGGATTATCAAAAAAGGATAACTCAAAGACGAAACGAATGGGCTGAGATCAGCAAACCCATAATAGAAACCTATATTAACTATCGTTATACCAACCAACGACCTTCTCTAGATAACCTGAATGACTTACGAAAGTCTCTCAATGCTTTAAAAATATAAATTCTGAGTATTATTTATTCCGAGCTCAAGTTAACGAATAGCAACAACTGATTTACAAGTTTATAAGGATGGTAAACTCAATTTGCTGCTATATTATGAATAGGGATCTTTAAATATAGGTATAACTTATGACTAAATCACCTATAAAAGGCACCATTCTCTATTTTGAGGATGATGATCAAGTCAGTAAAATGATAGTGGATTTCTTAACTGGGCAAAACTTTCAGCTCATTCATTATTCTCAATTCCCTGCTCAGGGACTTATTGATATTAAAGCTCGGCTGGAACAATTACCCGATATTGTCATAATAGATATTATAATGCCAGGCATGAACGGCTACGAAGTTTGTAAACAATTGAGGGAGAATTATCTGGGAGAAGAGGTTCCTATACTATTTTTATCAGGTCAGATCGAGACAGATGATATTCTTAAAGCTTATGATGTAGGAGCCAATGATTTTTTAGCTAAACCTATCAGATTACAAGAGCTTTTAATAAAATTAGAGTTATATCTGAAGTTAAAAAAGGATAAACTTCAGCTAGATGAACAGGCTAACAGTGCAAGGCAAATGGCATTTGAAGCTATGACAACAAGCTCCGAATTAGGTGAAATTCTACGTTTTCATGAAGAAAGTTACAAGGCTAAAACATTAGAAGAACTAGCCAGGTTGTTGTTTAAAGCGATTAAGAGTTTCGGACTCAGTTCAAGCTTAGTGTTTTTTGGGGAAAAGAACCATTATTTTAGTGATGATGAAGCCAATAAACCTTTAGAAGAAAAAATATTACTCGCTTTCAGAGGAAAGGAAAGAATATATAGCTGGGAAAAACGAACCTTTTTTAACTATATTAATTTTTCTGTTTTAATCAGAAATATGCCTATAGAAGATGAAGTCAGGTATGGTGTTTTGAAAGATCAACTTTGTTTATTGTTCAATGGAGTTGATGTTCGTGTAAATTCCATGAATGTCGAAAAAATAAATGAACGTAAAACAATGACACTAAAGATAACGGCTGACACCATTGCCAATATGGTGATGGAAATGGAAAATGAAAAGGTTGGTCTTTCAGAAAAATTTGAAAAGATCATCATGGATATGGAAACAAATATTAGTAGCGATATTATACAGTTCAATCTTTTAGAACATGAAGAAAAGACACTGATGGATCACATAGTGCTGGCAATTAAGCAGTCATCCGCAATTTTTGAAACAAGTCTTGAAAAAGAAAAACAGTACAAAGATGTTATGACTCGGTTATTAGAAAAGTTATAATTAATACATTAATCTAAGCAAACTCTAACTTGTTGATTTGCAAAGATAAATGTACTGTCTTTGAAATTTTTTAGTTTTTAGGTGTTTTCAGACTTGACGAAACCCTAAATAGAAGCGAGCATTTGCTCCCCGTTACCTATCACTGAATTAGTCGTTAATCAAAAATGAGCTTAAATCACTGCATTATCCATAAGATAGAAAGAGCACTTCCGGCTGCTCCCGTTGTAACCTCTTTAGCAGAGTCTGAGCTAGATATTCAGGGCAGTATTATTTCTTTGTTTGAACAGCTCAAACTTCGTTATCATCGTAGTGCCCAAAAACGCTATGGTCACTTTGACTATGAACAATCCGCTAACCCACTTCCGGGTTTGTTAAAAGATTATCTGGAAGATAAGTCGTCTTTCACCAGTTTCTGTAAAAACACCATGGCGCATCTAAAATCCCAGTATGAAGCCATTGATGAGCCATTTAGTGCCCATGTTTTATTTGCTATTGCAGGTTCCGATCTCCAAAAACACCTTTTTGTTTTTTGGATCACCCATGAAGATGTACTTCAAATTAGCGAAGATTTGCGAGTGGTACATAGTCAATACATCAACACATCACGTTTACAGTTTGCGATTAAACTCAATTTAGAAGAATGGTTAGAAGGAGATAGCAACCGTTATATGTCGCTCTATGCAAATCGCGGAAATAAAGATCTGACTCAGGCATTCATGCAATTTAGTGCATTTGAAATGGGGGTTGATTTAGCCAAAGAGACCAATGAATTTTTGGGTATTGTAGATCAGTTTACCGAAGAATTACCTCCGGAAGAGATTATTGCGTACAAAGACAAGTTGTTAGACTATTGCGTGGAACAGGATAAATTTGGAAATCCGGTCGTTATGACAGAGTTGTCAAGTTTTGTTAATGAGCAACAGCCAGAACAGTTTGCAAATTATGTGGCTGAGCAACAAGCCGATCCTAAACCAGAAATTAGAACTGATCGTGCCAGTTTAAAACGTTATGTTCGTTATTACGGACGTGATAAAAATTTAAGTATTAGCTTTTCCGCTAATATGTATGGACATGGTGTTCATTATAATATTGATGCAGATACTTTGACCATTAATCAGATCCCGAAGTCTCTAAAATCCCAGTTGACCAAAAATAAACCTGTTGAATAAAAGGTATCCCCTAATCAGGCATTATGAATGATTAGGGGGGTATTTGAATCAACGGGGAGCTGTCTCCATTGACTCAGTTGTTAGCCTGCTATTTATTATTTGCAACTTTAACCAGAATTTTCTCTATTTCACGCGCTTTAGCTTCGATAGCTCGGATTTTTGATTGATCAATTTCAGGCATATCCTTTTCAATAATATGCATGGATTTTTCAAGTTTGCGCATTCTAGATTCAAATACTTTTACTTTATCTGAAATTTTTTCAGATAGTTCATCTAATTGTGATAAATTCAGTGAGTCAGTGTCGAGGTCAACTTCAAAATTTTCGGCATTTTCTTCCATCTTTTCTGCGATGGCCTCCATTTTTTCAGCCCATGCTTCCATTCTTTCATGATTAATTTCAAGTTTTTGTTCCATAGAGTCTAAATCCTTTTCTAGTTGGGTTAGCTTTTTTTGTTGTTCTGGAGTTAGATCTTCCCAACGAATTTCTTTACCGTTCACCCTGTAATGTCTATTACCGTCATTCAACTGATTGAATGTTATAAATTTGTTGGACGCAGAACTGGTTTCACTACTTGTTGCTACCTGTGTTTTTTCACCTGGGCTTGCTTCCAGAGATTGGCAGGCCATAAGGCAACTGCACATTATCAAAGCTGCAGCCATTGCTATAACGGGTTTAAGCCACTGTGGTTGACGCATGATTTACTCCTATTTTCATGAAATTTGATTAAAGATACGTTATTGGTCGTTTGAACCATAAAAATAGTTTTAGATAAAATGGGGATTGTTGATAAATAACGAGTATCAAAGCCGATAAATGTTCAGGACTTTTGTAGGGCGGATCGGAGAGCGGATCGTATTTGCATATTTGTGGTAACATTCTCATTATGAAAATGAAATGAATGTATCCCTAATCAGGCACAATGAATGATTAGTGGTATATTCCAAGTGGGTAACAGTAAAATCATAACTAACAGCTTAATACACTACACAAATTTAACACCGGACAGGATCCTTGATGCTGTTGAATCTTTGGGTTTGTATCCCGAGGCTTCATTGTTGCCTCTTAATAGTTATGAAAATCGAGTTTACCAGCTACGCATGGAGGACGGTTCTCGGCTGGTGGCCAAATTTTATCGCCCGGAGCGTTGGTCAGATCTGCAAATATTAGAGGAGCATCAATTTTGCTTTGAGTTGACCGAGCTGGAGTTACCGGTTGTTGCCCCTATGATCATCAATGGTAAGAGTCTTCATGAACATGAGGGTTACCGTTTTTCCTTATTCGAATCTCGCGGTGGACGCACATTAGAAATCGAGAAACTTGAGCATTTAAAATGGATGGGGCGCTTTATTGCTCGAATACATAATGTCGGCCACAAGCAATCTTTCACTGAACGATTAACTATTGATGTTAAGAGTTATGGTTGGGATGCCATTGAAATCATTAAAAGCAGCGGATATCTTCCAATGGAATTACAGAATCAATATCTGACTATTGCTAATCAGGTGTGTCAGGCTTGTGAAAATGTATTTCAGAGCATTAAAGGAATTGATACCTTCCGCCTACATGGTGACTGCCACCCCAGTAATGTGCTCTGGTCGGATAAAGGCCCCCACTTTGTTGATTTCGATGATGCACGCAATGGCCCGGCTATTCAGGATCTATGGATGCTTTTATCTGGCGATGAAGAACAGATGCGAGAACAATGGCATGTTATTTTAGAAGGCTATGAAGATTTCCGAGATTTTGATGATAAAGAGATCGCCTTAATTGAACCATTAAGAGGCTTACGTATGCTGCACTATTGCGGCTGGCTTTCAAGTCGCTGGCAAGATCCCAGTTTTCAACATAACTTTCCCTGGTTCACTGGCCATCGCTATTGGGAAGAGCAAATTTTGTCACTTAAAGAGCAATTGGCTGCGATTCAACAACCTCCATTGAAAGTGATGATTGGGAATGATTTTTACTGAACAAATGACAGTCATTTGTTCTCACCTATCATTTCGAGCGAGATCGAGAAATCTAATTTAAACTAATAACTTTAAATCTTTATACGCCTGTTTAATGAGTATAAAATCAGTTGGATCACCTCCCTTATCGGGGTGATGCTTTTGTGCTAGTTCACTATAGCGCGTTTTAAGTGTTTTCTGATCAAGTTCCGAATAGGTTTCCAGTCCAAGAATTTTTATAGCCTCAGCTTTTTTATCCAAAGCAAGATATTTCTCCCAGAATTTTTTTTGCATCTGTAGAATTTCTTCCTCGGTCAAATCCAGGTTTTTTTTATTTAAATAAAATCCACTCAATGCATCAGTTTCTCCCATTTCCTTACCCGCATCACTGCTTTGGCAAAGTCGAATTTCCAGGGGAGAAATAATCAACGTCTGATTATTTTCCAGTAACTCCAATTTTATTAGATAGAGCTGGTGAAACAAGAAGAAGTGTTTTTTAAAAAGAGAAGGTTTGTTGCCTAGTTCTTCAAAGAATTCAGGATGGTTTTCATCCAGATGTTTCAACAATGGATATTCTTGAGTACCATCACTTTGAGCTGAAATATAGTCGAGTAAAGGAGTGTTAGTTTTCATATGCTCTAACTTAGCCCATTTGGCAATTTTTTGGAATACTAACAGGCCAGTCTGACTTAGCTAATTATTTAGAAGCAGGCATACGTTCTGCTTCAATTCTATAGATGCTTCTCCATCTGGATGTTTTTGCATCAACACGCTCCATTTTCCATGAAAAATGATTCTTCGATATGTCGTGAAAGGTTATTCGAGTATCTTTTCCGTTAAAAACTCCCTGCATAACCATGTTATCTTTCTCAGCAGCCGCCGTAAATGTATCAATTTTGGCACCTGTATTTGATGCCCATGCCATTTCCCATTGTTTGAGTTTGGGGTTGTAAATGCGAATGTTAGTGCCATATTGCCTTCCTTTTTCAGGGGCGGGTTTATCCAGAGCTGGTGATATCCAATCATCTTGAATAGCACTACCACCCAAAATCCAGTAGAAATTCCAATTGGCTCCGTTTTGTTCTTGCCAGCTTCCATCTGTAGAAAGTGAATAATCACGGATATTCCAGTTACCTACAAGACGACCAAACTGTTTCGTTTCTATTGGCGCGTTGTCTGATTGGCGTTGAATGTTAATTTTATCTGATGCGGTAACAGTGTTGATTTGAAGAAACATAACCAGCACTACAGTCAAAGCTCCCAGTTTCAACGTTTTACGAAATGCAAATTGTTTAGAAAAAATCATAAAATACCTCATTGTTGCTACAGTGATTCTATTTATTAGTTTAAGCTAGCTGTATGTTCTCATCCAGTGCCATCTGATATAAAATAAACTAAATCAGCGACACATTGAAAGTTTTAAAGAGGATTTAGATAGCAAAATGTCGAATATATCACTAACTGGTATGGATTGGTTGTTACTTGAACTGCTTCAGCAAGATGGGCGCATGACTGTATCGGAGCTTGCCAATCAGTTAGGTTGTTCTCGAAGTAACATATCTGAATATATTGAAAAACTTCAAAATGCCGGTGTATTGTCTGGATTCTCGGCACAGATTAATGAAGAAAAACTTGGGTTTGGAATTAGTGCCTTTGTTCGTTTGCAAGCAGTATCTTCTCATCACAGAAAGATCATTAACACTATTACAGAAATACCTGAGGTGGCGGAATGCCACGTGTTAACCGGGGCCGAATTACTTATTATCAGAGTCGTTGCGAGGGATATGCCTCATTTGCGTGATTTGGTGGATGGTTTTACCAAACTGGGCCTACTCAACCTAAATTCATCAGTTGAATCACGAAAGTCTGCGCAAGCCCTTGGCGCACCTGGAAAACTGATAAATGCACTTTTCACCAATCAGGTGATTACGGCATTTCTAAGTTTCCTATGCACACCAATTGCTTATACATCTTTTTCGCGCTCAACTGAGGAATCCAGGCTCAAACTGATATTATTTTTTCTACTGTTAAAAGTGAGCTTCAAATAAGTTCTTTGCTCAAAAAAAGATGAATGTAAATCAAGAAAGAGTGAAATATATGAAATATAAGCTACTTAGAGTGTTTGTCCTTTTATGGACTTCTCAAGCAACTGTTTTTGCACAAAACCATAAGGATGTTTTTTTTGAAAATATTTCGAAACTATGTGGACATTCATACAATGGAAAAACGTTATTTCCTAACGATCCAACTCATGCATTCGCAGGTAAAACTCTGACCATTAAGATAGCAGAGTGCACAGACAGGGAAATTAGAATTCCTTTTAAAGTGGGTAAGGATACCTCAAGAACATGGATCTTAAGCAAAACAGAGAAAGGATTATTGTTTAAGCATGATCATCGACATGAGGATGGAACACCTCATGATGTAACCCTGTATGGTGGTTATGCTTCTACTCAGGGTACAACTATGATTCAGAGTTTTCCAGCTGACAAACAAACCCACCAGCTCGTTCCTGAGGGAAAAACCAATGTTTGGACATTAAGCTTGAATGAGGCTGATAATACGTTAACCTATTTTCTTGAAAGGCATAATAAACCTCGATATAAAGCTGTTTTTGATTTGTCACAATAATTATGCCGCTAAAGCCATTTTTTTAATGTGTGAATTAGCAAATGAATCAACACACTAAAGCTGTTTTGCAACTTCTTACTGTGGTGGCAATTGCTGCTTTAATAAGTGTATTAACAAAATCGACTCTTAATCGTGTATCACCTTTTACATTTACCTGGTTACAGGTTTTGATAGGTGGTTTTGTATTATTTAATTACCAATGGTTTAGAAAACAACACAGATTATCATTTGATTTCTCAACTAAAACCTGGTTTTATCTCATTGCCATAGGGTTATTAAATTTTGTTTTTGCTCGTTTATTTTTTATGTTGTCATTACAAAAATTACCAGTAGTTACCCATGCCTATTTAATCAATTTAACCGGCATACTCACTATGATATTAAGTGGCATACTGTTAAAAGAAAAACCGAGTAAATATCAGTGGTTAGGTGCATTGATTGCGTTTTTAGGTTTGACTGTTTATTTTAGGGAAATTCCTGTTCCTGAACAGCTTCTTGGGATCCTTTATGTGAGTGTAGTCATTTTATCTCTGGCATTAACCAATAATTTTACCAGATTTCTGATGATGGACAAACCCAAACAAGTCAATGCACAGTCTATTTCTTTATATGCCATTATTTTTGGAGGAATACCTCTGGTACTTAGTGGTATTTATTTTGATGGTTTGGTACTCAACATTAGATCTTATGACTGGCTGGTTGTTTTTCTAAATGGAATATTTATAATCGCGATAGGACTCACGGTATTTAATCATGTTTTAGGAGTGTTGCGTTCTTATGAAGTTAGTTTAATGGCGTCTGGTAGTGTTATTTTTGCGGCTCTTTTTGCCATTCCTATACTAAATGTTACTTTAGCATGGCATGAAATTATAGGTATATTGATTATGATGCTGGGTTTAGGGTTGGTGCAGGTTAAACGTGAAAGTAATAATTAACCTCAACTCGGGATAAGTACAATACAAACCATAAAAAAAGAACCAGGGCAAACAGGGGCAGAAAAATTATTTTTAATAAAGCGTTGTATATTGGTTGAGTAATTTCAGTTGCAATAACCTCGGATACCATGATCCAGTTTAATACTGGAATGGTCGTAACCACGCCAAATACAGGTAGATTATTGTAGGATTATGGTTTTACTGTGAAAACTGCTCTGAGCTTATCGATATGCCAGTTTTGAACGGTACAGAGATTTTCGAATAGGTATTTTCCTATTATTTATCGTTGTTTTTTTGTTGGGAGTTTTTTTGTTGGGCATGCCACAGAGACGCGTATTTTCCTTGCTGTAGCAGTAGTTGTTCGTGTTTCCCCTGTTCAGCTAGCAGCCCCTGATCAAAAACCAGAATTTGATCGGCATCCACAATAGTCGATAAACGATGAGCAATGGCCAGGGTGGTGACGCCTTGAGATATTTCGTTCAAAGCAGTAAGAATAGAGGATTCTGAATGACTATCTAAAGAAGAGGTCGCTTCATCAAATACCATAATGGGAGGGCGTTTCAGGATGGTTCTGGCAATGGCAACACGCTGTTTTTCACCGCCAGACAGTTTTAGCCCTCGTTCTCCTACCAGAGTTTGTTCTTTTTCAGGTAGTTGTTCTATAAATTGTCTTAAGTGTGCCAAATCTATTGCTTCGGCGACTTCTGTATCGCTGGCATCTGGTTTGCCATAACGAATATTTTCCAAAATACTATCGTTAAATAATACGGTATCCTGGGGCACAATCCCTATTAATTGACGCAAAGATTTTTGCGTGACATGAACAATATTTTGGCCATCGATGGATATGCTTCCTGAAGTTGGATCATAAAATCGGAATAATAATTTAACTAATGTAGATTTACCTGCTCCACTACTTCCCACAATAGCAGTTTTTTTTCCGGGTTCAATGGTGAAACTAATATCCTGTAAAATGGAGCGATTTTCATGTCTGGGATCGGATTGGTAATGAAAGCTGATCTGATCGAATTTTATTTCGCCTCTAGTTAATTTCAATGTGGTAGCAGTTTTTGAGTCAGAAACTTTGCCCTGTCGAGTTAACAGTTTAAACATGTTTTCAATGTTAACTAATGCTGTTCTAATCTCACGATAAACAAACCCTAAAAAATTCAGTGGAATAAATAATTGCATCATAAAGGCATTGATTAATACAAAGTCTCCCACAGTCATTATGCCTGCCTGAGCCTGGATGACGGCTAATAACATCATGATGGTAATCGCCGCGCTAATAATTAAAGCCTGACCACTGTTGAGAACAAGTAAAGATAAGCGGTTTTTTTGTTTTGCTTTTTCCCAGGTTTGTAAATCCACATCGTATCGCTGAGTTTCAAATTCTTCATTGGTAAAATATTTAACTGTTTCATAATTAAGTAAACTGTCAATGGCTCGGCTACTACTATTAGAATCCGCGGTATTTGCGGCTCGTACATACTGGTTACGCCAGTTAGTGGCAATGACAGAATAGCTTATATAAATGACGACTGAGCCGAAAGTTACCAAACCAAATTCAATACCATAACTTGTCAGTAATATGCCAATGACCAAAGAAATTTCAATAAGCGTTGGTACAATATTGAACACCATAAAACGCATCAAAAAGCTGATACCAAAAGTTCCTCGTTCGATATCACGAGATAAACCGCCTGTGCGACGATTTAAATGAAAATCAATGTCAAGGGCATGTAAATGACTGAAAACTTTTAGCCCAACCCGGCGCATGGCTCGTTCGGTGACTCGGCTAAACAAGGTATCCCTGATCTCTCCAAAAAATACGTTCATAAACCGGAAGAAACCGTAGGCGATGACTAACGCTATTGGCGTTAATAGCCAGATTGGTGCATTGAGCGCGAGTGCGCTACTTGTCGTCATCGGGTTCGAACCCAGTGTGTCAACGACTTCTTTAAGAAAGAAAGGTAAAATAATGGTAGATAGCTTAGCTAACACCATAAATATGAGCGCCAACAGAACTCGTCCTTTAAATTCTTTTAAATAAGGTAATAACTGTTTGAGAACATTCCAGTTGATCTCCGTATCAGGATCTATCACTTGACCGCTTTTTCGCATATATGTTCCAAAAGATTAGTAAAGGTATGTATTCAGCTGTTATTCAGGGTGAATAACACTACAATAGGCTATCTGAAAATCTTAGAGTTAGACCAAGAGAAATCATACTATGCTTTATCGAATATTAAAAATACTAAAATCTTTACCTTTTATTTTATTGTTTTTGGTGCTCTCTGGCTGTGCACATCAGAATTTGATGGATGATGCAACAGACTACCTTGTTCAAGGCAGGTATGAATTAGCGGTTGAACGTTATCGAGAGGCTTTAAGACTGGAGCCCAATAATAAAGAAACTCAAAGGCAATTAAACCAGGCCCGGCAACAATTACAAACCTGGTTGGGTAAAGTGAAACAAGCAGCATTACAGGCACAAAATGAACGTCAACAGGGCAAGGCCTTAATATTAAATGCAAAACTGGCCAGTCTTAATCATGACCAGGCAGCTTTGCAAAATTATAATGAGTTATATCAAAACATCAAACAGAAATATCAATATCAGGTCGTTCTATCCTATCCTGAAAGTCTGTTGGGAGAGAGTTTAGGGTATGAAATTGCCGGGTTGCAACTTGTTGACCAAAAATCAGCCAGAGCAAACAATCGGGTAAATATTCAATTTAGCCTGTCAAAACCCAAAACTCGGATCAGAGAAACCGAACAAATCATCACGACACAATATGTTAGCGGCATGGAAACTATAGCCAATCCGGATTATTTGCATTTGCAGGATGATATTTCTAAACAGCGTTACACCCTGGATGATTATCATAACAAGTTGACACATCTGCAAAAGGATCAAAAAACACTACAGTATCATTTAACTGCAATGGAAAAAGATTTGCAAATTGCTGAATTAAGATTGTCCAGAGTTCCTGTAAATAGTCAACGTTATGCTGATTTACAAATGCAGATCCAGCATTTAAATGATGACATCGCTGGGCAGAAAAACATATTGTTTAAAAATGAGAAAAAAATCAAAAAAGCTGAAAAACGTTATTATCGTGCTGATCAACGACTAAGCAAACTACTCGATGAGTTGTCTTATTTGCCGCCAACTGCCGAGCAGGAAGTATATCGGGATTATCAATATCCACAGCAGACATTAAAACAAACCATAACAAGTCAATTGATCATGAATATTGATGGTAAAACTGTGCAATGGCCCATTAGCCTGGAAGAAAGTGATCAGAGCCATGCAGCTCATCCACGTATTGGACTTTCCAGGAAAAAGCCAAATTTACAGTCAAGAAGACATTTTGAACTAAAACTCTACCAGCAGGCGCGTAAAGTTGCTGATGCTAAATTAGCCAGACAAGTTGCTATTTATAAACAACAAATACTCAATAGCGCATCTCAGGCGGACAGTCACAATGAACGTTTTGATCTGTGGATCGGATCTGCACTTGCAGGTGCACAGGGGGTTAATCAGGACGTAGCGAGAAAAATACAACAGTCTTTGTTACTGGAATTTGGGCAAGGTGGTGAATGGCGCATCAATAAGCTGATTAATTTGCATCAATACTAAATCAGGCAATTGAGATCTGTTATAATATCGTTCATTGCATAGATGATAGTAATCACCCTTTGGTAGCTATCATCTATGGGTATCATTCAACAGTTGAGAATAGTTAATGTTTAGTATCGGCCACACCTACGAATTAGAAGTTTTGTCAGTTGTTGAATTTGGTGCCTTTTTAGATGCAAAAAACCTGGGTGAAGTCCTGCTACCCAAAAAACTTAGCCCGGATGATCTCTCGGTGGGTGATTTTGTCACTGTATTTCTTTATCAGGACGCTGACTCCAGAATTGTTGCCACCACAGAAAAACCCAAAGCACAGGTAGGTGAGTTTGCTTATTTACCTGTAACTGCAATCAGTAAATTTGGGGCATTTGTTGATTGGGGTTTAAGCAAAGATGTGCTTGTGCCACTTGCAGAACAACATCGACAAATGGAAGTTGGCCAGTCTTATATTGTCTATATCTATTTAGATCAAATTGATGGCCGGATCACAGCTTCCTCAAAAATTGATAAATTTCTTAAAGAAGAATCAACAGATTTTACCCCACAACAGCCTGTTGATTTGATTATCGCCAATAGCACCGATTTAGGATATAAGGCCATTATCAATCATAGCCATTGGGGTGTATTGTACAACAACGATGTTTTTCAACGGTTAAGTTTTGGTCAGCATAAAAAGGGCTTTATTAAGTATATTCGACCCGATGGAAAAATTGATTTAAGCCTGCAAGGCGGAAAAGAAACCCGTGACAAATACAGCAAAATTATTGTCAACTATTTAAATAAAGAAAATGGGTTTGCAGCCGTTCATGATAAATCCGATCCTCAGTTGATCTCAGATGTATTCGGAATGAGCAAAAAAGCTTTCAAAAAAGCGATTGGGGGACTCTTTAAACAGGGAGTTATACGTATCGAAAAAGATGGTATCCACCTGATTAAAAATAAATAACCTGAGCTCAAGATAAATAATATTAGGATAACACTGTGACCAATAACGATATATTAAGACGCATTCGCTATGTTTTTGATTTTAATGATCAGAAAATGATTCAGTTATTTGCTGCTGCCGATCATAAGGTGACTAGAGCTGAGATCAGTGACTGGTTGAAAAAAGAAGAAGATGCAGATTTTAAAAAATGTACCGATGTTAAGTTGGCTATTTTTTTGAACGGTTTTATCAATGATAAACGCGGGAAAAAAGTTGGTCTCCAACCCGAACCAGAGAAAATTCTAACTAATAATATTATCTTCAGAAAATTAAAAATTGCACTAGATTTAAAAGCGGATGATGTTTTAGCTCTTATCAATTCGGCTGATATGCAGTTAAGCAAACACGAACTTAGTGCTTTTTTTAGAAAACACAGTCATAAACATTATCGTGAATGTAAAGAACAGGTTTTGAGGAATTTTTTAAAGGGATTGCAACTTAAATATCGGGATGCTAGTTGAGTTGGTTTGGTCAAGATGGTTCAAACACGAATGGCTAATTCATAGAGCCTTATTAATTGATACAACTGAATAATTTAAAGGTGGCTATTTGAATACAGATAATTTTAATGGTTTGAAATTGTGAGAAAAGTGCCTGAAAATTTCTGAGTTTGATAAAAAGAATACATGAATAAATCCTTGTTTTCACATACAAAATCAATTAAGTTGTAATTTATTAAAAGTGTTTGTGAGCAAAAGTGATTGTGAGTACTTTGCTCAAAATTAAGCTGTTATGTCGCTCACCTATGGGGCGACGATATGCCGCTTATTCGAGAGAGACGTGTTGCGAAAAAAAATACTAGGACAGCCAAATCTTAAGTTATAAAAATAGATTCCTAGAATGACATGTTCGTTTGATCTGAGTTTTTTGATTTTTAACAATTTTTTTATAAACGGCGGGTAATTTTCAGATTCGTCTGGCAAAACTCAAAATTCATGCAGGACAAAACTCGAAATTCCGATTCTAATCTTTATTTTTAAGGGAGATTAAGTTCTAAGCAGGAGATTCAAAGGGTGAAGTCTTTCCCTGACCATTTATCCATTTAAGTCCAACTTTTAATGCAATGGATTTTATGATTTTATTCACAGGAATGTGATGTATGCCGTTTTTTCAGGATACAATAAAACGGTCTTTAGAACCTGCCAACCGAAAATGGCGTTTACCAAAGCTTCCGCTCCCAGCTCACGCCCCTTACCTATATACCCGTGATACCTGGAAATGCAGGTTTCAGCAAGCCAATAAGCGTCTATATTCGAGGCTTGAAGCTTCTGCGTCCTGCTCACGCCCCTGACCTACATCCATGTAGGCCACTACATCATTTACGGTGGCCGTTAAATCACATGGCTTCGTCATCTTGTACCCAAAGCACTTCGTGGGGCAGGCTCTGCCAACTCGCCTCCAGCCTACGCTTCATATGATGTTCTTGTTCATTAGCTCGCAGTTTTGCTAGCGGCTTCCTTCGAACCGTTCCTCACGGATTGGCCCTTGCCATTCGCTAGTAGTTGTCGTCTAATAACAACATGGTTTTCGACGGTGATTTTCCTACAGAGGACTTTCACCTCATTAGTTAATGCCCATGTCGGGCGTACACAAATTGTTGTTGCAGATAAACTGCAAAACTACCTCTGTGCCTAACGTTAAGCTATTATTGTTATAGCATGGATTCCGTGATATCATGCTTTTATGATTGTATCATTCAAAGATAAAGCGTCCGAAGACATCTTTAATGGTGTAGCTTCCAAGCAAGCCAGAAAATCATGCCCACAGTCAATATGGCGTGTAGCTAGAAGAAAACTCGATCAGCTTGATTCAGTCACAGTTTTGGACGAACTGAAAGTTCCTCCAGGCAATAAACTTGAACCTTTGTCAGGCAATCGAAGTGACGAGTATAGTATTCGCATAAATCAACAATACGGTATCTGCTTTAAGTGGGATGATTCAGGCCCATTTGATGTAGAAGTAACTGACTACCACTAGAGGTGAAATTATGGTTTGCATACCCACAAAAAGAGCACCAACCCACCCTGGTGAAATGCTCCTGGAAGAGTTCCTTACTCCGATGGATATTACACAGCGTGAGTTGGCTGATGCTATTCATGTGCCCTACCAGCGTGTAAATGAGTTGGTGAATCAAAAACGCGGCGTTACTCCTGGCACCGCATTACGTCTTGCACGTTTTTTTAACATGTCTGCGGACTTTTGGCTTAACTTGCAAATCCGTTGGGACTTATACAAAGCACAGCAAACAGAAAAAGATGATTTAAAAATCATTAAAGATTTTCATCATCTTCAAAAATCAGCTTAACAAGGTTCTGTTACGGATAATTTTCCGCCAGTTTCTTTCGGTAATGACACTATTTCAACTTATTAAGAAGTACTAAGTCATCCCATTTTTGATGAAAAAGAACTGAGTATATTAGAACAGGCATTCCAGTAGAAGTCCCTCAAATAAATCTTGAAAAACTCTGAAATTGTCAAAATGAAATAGGAGTCCAGTAAATTTTGTAAATTTTCCGCAATATAACTGGACACTCAAGTTTTGGTGGAGCCACATATCAAGTGTTAACCTAATCTTAATTATCCCAGGCTCAGGTTACTTTAATACTATACCCGCATTTCCAGATGTCACAGGTATCAATCACTCTGGTTGAACTTTCTTTGCCGTATGATCACCATTTTGATGTAAAACCAGCGAGTCAATGATTCCCTTTTTATTTAAATTAAAAGTCATTGAGGCCTCAACTACTTTAAAAAAAAATTCATTCTTTGATTTGACAAATATAGGCAAAATTTGTTGTCCTGTTGCCTGGGCAAAAAACTTTTTATCTTTTGTGCTGATGGTTAAAATAAAACCCGGCGCTAGCTGATAGTCGCCAGTCAATTGTTCAATTTCGACTTCGCTAAAATCAACTGAACTTTCTTTTTGAGGAATGATGGTTTCTATTCGATCCTTTAATATCGCTTGCCCGATGGCATCAGCATTATCATTTGAGTTAGCAAGTACTATGACTCCCTGCTTGGTGGATTTATTAAAACCAATAAAAGAACGAAAGCCACCTGTTCCACCGTTGTGCCATACTACTTTCCCTTCAGGGCCTTTCGCTGTTAACCAGGCAAGACCAACCGACATTTTATCTGAACCAAAGGGCTGTTGAAATTTTTGACTCAGCGCTATCGCTTTATTTATTGGGTTTTTGATGAGTCCCATATTGGCTTGCAAGTAGAGCATCATATCGTGCCCGCTTGAACGTAGTGCGCCTGCCCCAGCTAAAGTAGGGATGTCCCATAGAGGAGTTACATTGCCTGTGGAATCATGGCCTGTGGTCATTCTTTTCTTTTGTTTAGTAGACAGTGTGATACTAGTATCAGTCATTCCAAGTGGCTTTAAGATCCGTTCAGTGACTAATTGTTCGTAAGAATTACCTGTTTTTAGAGCAAGTACGTGACCCAATAGCCCCATACCAAGATTAGAATATTCGGCGGTCGCTCCAATATCACGGGTAAGTTGATAACCAGATATAAACTGGTGTAAGTTTTCTACCGAAAAATCTACATAAGGGTTGCTCATATCTTT
>JBFFIY010000066.1:0-24428 GCA_041556195.1 Enterobacterales bacterium | reverse complement strand
GCTATTCATTAATGGATTCAAGATCATGCTCGATCAACATGATCGTTTAATCCTACAAATAAAGATGACTTGTGAATGCTCCTCATTTTTGGCAAAATCACACGAAAATGCTGTCAAGCTTTTTTGGTCTTTTTTGGTCTTTTTTCTACAATTACGCTGAGTAGTTACATTTTTTCTAAAAACATCAGCAAAAACCTATATTGTCGGGCTTCCGAGAATTGGCTTGCTTGAAATTTGAGTTTTACTCCATCTTTTCTATTTTTCTGTTCCAATTATTTATAAAATCTATTTTCGATGAAGAGCTGGCTTTTTAAAAAAATTATCTTTCCTGTATTTTTAACTAAAGGGTGTCCTAGCATTTTTTCCTAGCATTTTTGTTCGATTAAATTTGTTACACCAGAACAACGTCATACAGGCCAAGATGTTGAAACATTAGCAAAGCGTCAACAAGTTTACAGGGAAGCGAAATCGAAACACCCTGAACGTTGGAGTAAAGAGATTAGAAACTGGGAAATGATTGAGAAAGTTTATCTTAATCCAGAGAAAGGGGAAAAAAAGGTAGCATAATTTTACAACTTTAGGCGACAACTAGCTTGAAAGCTACCGGAATACTTAACAGCTTCCTTTTTATATTATAAAAAATAATTCTGAAAATTTTGTTTTAGCATGTTTTTTTTGAAAGCGCCTGTCCTAGATACTATCAATAGAAGGCTCTTCCCTAACTCGATAAATCTTATTTTCATGATAATCAGTATTTCAAATTTGAAGCTATCTACTTAAACAGGCTTGAACTTTCTTTTGTATCTGCAATTTTTCCTGAGCTTCATACACCATTGTAATTAGGCCATCCCCAGAACACATAGTCTCAGGATGTGGATTTATTTCAATCTTACCGTCTACAATATAGGCAACTGGAAGTCCTGCATTGTTCTCCATTAATAAACTGACTAACTGTTTCCATTGGTAGTTTTCAAAGTGACAATCTATTCTTTCCATATGCGTGCCGTCAAAACTAAAAAGGTTTTCTAGCACTACCTCTGTTCCAGGAGAAGTAATACCTCGAATAAGCAGTTCAGGGTAGGCTCGGACAGGCCTTACTGCGACATTCGCGCCAGCTGTTCTACACCGCTGTCTATTTTTCTCAACGACAACTTCGGCGGCAACGACTGCGTCAGTACCAATCTCCTGAATACGATTCAACACATCAAATGTTAAGGAATCTGAAATGGTGTCCGTTGCAGATCTGGCGAGCAAGAAGATATACTTCGCCTGACTTACATTGGCCCTTCGAAGTACATCAGAATCTTCCGATTCCCCGTCGCAGTGGACAACATTTTCAGAAGCTATTCGCTGGGGTAGTCCATCGTGATATTTACGCGTTACTATCTGTATAGGAAGTTCTTTTAGATCAGGTGTTCTACGAATTTCTTGAACCAGTTTTGTCAAATATCCATCAGGGTCAGTGTTAGGTGTGTTGATAATTAAAATATGATCATTCATTTTCCATATCCAGTGACCCTTTAATTTCAGGTCTCTTTTATTGATTCGGAATTCCATGTATTCGCCGATCAAAACGCTTAACAAGGAAATGCCAAAAACATACAAAAATATAATAGTGCTTAATCTGCCGCCAAACGTGGAACTCGAATAGTCGCCATAGCCAACAGTGTTAAGAGTAGTTACAGACAACCATAATCCATCACTAAATGCCATATTTTCAAAGTACATCATGGCTGAGGTGTGAATCATAATTAATACGAGCATTACGCTCATTAATTGGATAAAACGTCGGCTAAAACTGTGATAAATATGTTTTGTATAGTGCTTTTTATTGCGTCTTTTTTTTATTAAAGCGATTAAATCAATTCGTCGCATTCTTATTTACTCGCAGGCCAGAGGTCTTGAATGACATCTTCACTACAACAACAGAGTGCAAACACATCGGTTTTTCCATCTTCCCAAATTTCAATTTGCAATCCATAATCGTCATTTTTTGCTTCGCAATAATGACTTAAAAACTCTTGGCCTTTGCCTGAAGGTGTCCCCGAGTTTGGATGATAAAACCCTTGTATTGCTTTTACGGTTTGATTATAGTTATCATCAAACCACCCTGCTAATTTACCCTCTGGTTCAGTTTGAAGACATAAGTTTTTAGAAAAAACTTCTTCTTCAAAAATATCACTAAATAAATTCTCTTCAAATAAAGCAGCTACATTAGCATCGCTTAATTTTTTCGAGAATGATAAATAGCATTCTCCATCATCGTTAATAAGAGAAAGAAAAAAAACGTCTCCTTGAACGGTTTTCAACGTAACCTCTCGCTCGTTCTCATCATGATACTCATAACAACCTAAAGCCGTCACTTCAGCATCTACACCCTGTAAAAAATGAGGTAGCTCACTGCGTTGTTTAAATGTAACAATATCACCAACGAGTAAGTCAGCAACAGTTGATAGTTTTCTCTCAACTTCTTTTTCTTTTGAGAAAAAAGCATTAGCTAATTTCTTAAACATTACATTTCCTTAAATAAAAAGTGACGACTATAGTAGCCATCACTTTAGGTTAAACCGGTTTAGTGAAGCTTAACTAATTAATTAATTAGCTGACTTCTTAGCTTTTAAACGCGCTAAAACATCACTCGTTCCGCTCGACTTTCCGCTTAACCCAGCGGCTTTGATTTTACTATCGAGATCGTCAGTTGAATTTTCTTTTTCTAACCATTCACCTGCGGCCATTTCATCAGACGTACGTTGTTGTTTCTCTTTTATTCTGTTTAACGACCGTTTGACACTGTTAGTCGTACTATTAGTCGCAGCCATATTACTAGAGATGCTCGATGTCGTTTTGTGCACTTGTTCTATCGTTTTAACTTTATCGAGTTCTCTCTTGTTTTTTGCAATCGTTTTTTCTCGAGTCTTAATTAATTTATTTATACTATTAACATCCTTTTGCAGAATATTTCTTTCATCAGTCAATGGCGCTCTTTCTTCTTCAAGTTCACTAATTCTTTCTGCAATTTCTGTCGCTAAAGCTTCATCACCCGCATCTAACGCAGACATCGCTTTTTGCTCGTAGTCACTAATATCATCATCAAACGTTCTTATTTTACGAGAAAGCGCCATTTCAGAAGCTTTAAGTTTGGTTAAGTTTTGTTTTGCCATTTGAATGGCTTTTTCAGCATCTCTTATTTCTTGTTCGTAGATCCTAATCGCTTGACTATCAACAATCGTCTCACCAACTTCGTTAGCGCCGCCTTTAAAAGCTTTAAATAAATCTGACATAATTCCCATGATATTCTCCTCTATCCAACCATCAATTCTTGAAGCGTTTCAAGTGCTTCAACAGTATTTTCCGCTTGAACCTCTAGCTCGTGTGCTAAGTTTTCAAATATTGTTGTAAGTGGCATTGCTCCGAAAATAAAATAAAATTTACCATCTTTACCAAAAGAGCTTAGCGGTATTACAGGTGATAATCGTAATAGACTATCATTAAGTCCCGCTAGTTCTCCGGGGATAATGTCATCCTCAGAAAACAAATGAGAAATAGCTATAATCTGCTGATTAGTTACTGATAATCGCATTGGAAAATCTTCCGCATTTGAACAGGAAAGTTCAATGATCTCGTCATTAACTTCAGCGGTAAAACGATTACCTTCTGTTGTTTCATATTGATTAAGCTCTAAACAAAGCCCATTAAGATCGAATGACATTTATTGCCTCCATTGTTTTAATTTGCACCTACCGATGCACCGTTACCTGATGATTCAGGATTTGAAAAAAATACCCCATCAAGATTACTCCAAGCTTCTTGGTGGTATTGATAAATTGTGTTTGTACCTATGCTATTAACATTTACCTGGTCAGCGCCTCTATAAAAATTTGGCATAAATACAAAAGAGGCTAATATTGACCGCTTTGAAATTAGCGGATCCTCAACCGGCAAGTTTTCTGCCATCTGTATTCGTTCTTCTGCTGAACGGCCGTACTTCGTCGCAATTGACCATCCCCAGTCACCAAACGTTGATACATTAGTATGGTACTGCTGAGTATTGAGTCCTACTGAACTCAGTGTCTTACCCACCGATATAAACGCTTTTTTTGCGTGATAGGGTGAGGTCGACTGAACTGCAATAGCACCATCTCCATTGAGCACGTCCTTTAACCTGGAGTAAAACATATCGCTATACAGCTTATTTAAATTTGGATGACTCGGATCAGGTAAATCAACAATGATGGTATCGAAGCTTTTCTTTTGCGATACTAACTTGCCTATCTCAATAAACGCGTCACCAAAGATAATATTCACTTTTTTATCATTTAATGCATTATTATTTAAAGAAACCAGTGTTTGCGCGAGTTCCGGTGGTAAGTCCTGGCTTATTCCCTGAAATATTTCGACCATATCTAGGTCAAGGTCGATCAAAGTTATCGACTTAGGCGACCAATTCAGAATATCTCGAACCGCAAGTCCATCACCTCCGCCAATCACAAGAATGTCATCATGCTTTGCCGAAGCTAACATTGCGGGGTAAGTGAGATAGCTATGATAAACATGTTCATCATTCGATGAAAATTGCAGTCGGCCATTGATATAAAGACTTGTAACCTTCGGTAGTCCGTGTCCAATAATTCGCTCAGTCACCGTTATATGCTGATACGGCGTCACTTTTGTGAAAACAGGTGTATCTTCAAAAAGTGTATAGTTCATTTTCTCAACCCAGTTTGAACCACTATAGCCAAGAATAACGATTACAAGAGCCATAAACAGATTGGATGACCATAATAGACGTTTGCGTTTCATTTCCGATTGGTAGTACTTCAAAAATATCAAACCGACTATTAAATTTGCAGAGGCCGTGGCGACGGCAGCGGTCATGATGGGTAGCTTCAGGCAGACAAAGACCCAGATCGCGGCTCCGATACCGGCACCAATATAATCAGCTCCATATATTGTGCCTGTGTTATTTTCCAAGTGTTTTTGGTGAATATGTTCTCGCACTCTGGCGATAAGCGGGATTTCCATTCCGATCATAAAGCCAAGCACAAAACCGATCACAAAGGGTGTAAAATGGGCTGTAGTTTTAAGTGAATCGACCAATCCTCCTTGTGTATAAACAGAAGAATGAAGGCCGTACATGTCTGAGAGCCAGTGTGGTAGCGTGTAGGAAAGCGCCATCATACTCGCCATAATTAGCACCGCTACCGAACCGAGAAAACCAATTAAAAGTTCTAACCACGCCATACCTTCAAATGGGTTCTTTATCCATTTTGCTGCAAAAGCTCCGATCCCCATTGAAACGATCATTATACCGATCATTGCGTAGATAGTTGTTTCAACCGCGCCGATTATTCGACCAGCATAATGGGCAAGTAAGTACTCATAAATAAGCCCACATGCGGCAAGCACGAGCATGCTGCCAATCAACACGATATCGTGTTGGATTAGCTGGCGTCTTGTAGAAGAAACAAGCATGCTTGAGCTGGTTGTCACTATCCAGCGATTCCCTTGAAGACTAGCCCAATCGCAATAAAAATAACGGCTTCAATAGAAGCTACGCCGATATTTTTTTGAGCATCAACTTCTTCTGCAACGTTAATACCCCGAAGAACAAACTGTCTCGCCAATATCGCAAGCGGCGTTACCACAAGCGAAATGACAACGGCTACGATTGACCAGTTTAGTATAGAGGTCATTTTGTCAGCGGAAAGATAAGTAACTAATCCACTACTAGCACCAACAGCAAGCGCAGTACCTATTAAATGACCCGCATAGCGAATGGCTAAAGCTGAATTACCATTTTTTAACGCCTGTTGTAGTGACTGACCATCATTTCGCTTTTTATATATTGCTGCACGAAATTTCGAAACAATAAACAGTATAAATAAACTAACCACAAAGATTGGCAAAATGATGTAAGCTTCTGCGATTTCACCTGTCGGTTCCCAATTCATGCCATTAGCAATCATAATTCCTAATGCAATCATGGTCGCGCCTTGCACTATACCTGCCGAAATATTTTGTTCTTTAATGGCACTCTTGAGTGAGAATTGATTAAAAATTAATGCATCGTTAACCATCATGCCGATTATCAGACAAACGATACCGCCTAATAAATAACCTGCAACATTACTGGCTTCCTGGGTTAAAGTTGCTGCCGACTCGCCAGATAAGGTAGCCAGTAAAATGATTGCTATCGCGAGTGAGCCACCTGCGACAGAAATACCAAAAGCAAAATTGTCTTGTTTGGACAATTCAGATTTTGCGTTAACCCCTGTGACCATGCCAAGAATAACTCGAGTTCCGCAAATTGCGGCGATAGCCAGGCCAAAATTGATCAGCAAGACACTCAGTTGATAAGGTGTGAATAATTCGTTCATTGGTTATTTTCCTTTTTATTTACCGCGAGAAGAACTGCGAGATGTTCGGGTTGATGCACTTCGACTACTTGCGGAGCCTCGGCTTTTGCTCTGTGAGCTTGCTCTTTGTATCGTTTGTCTTTGTTGAGAAACTTTTGCTGTTGTCACTTTATTTTTTGCATAAGGACTTTGAAATTTCTTCCCTTGCCTGGCAAATTTATCAGAATAAGTTTTGTTGAGGTTGGCTTGGGCTGCTTTTTGTTTTGGAGAACTATAGCTATGACGCCCCACGCTCCCATAATAACTATAGTCCCTATGTCTGGACCAACCATCATAATAAATGGGGCTTCTATTCATTGAATTGAACATTGCGTACATGGCGACCCAGGTCCACACTGAAGTACCATCGTTACGTCTTTGCCAAGAACCGTAATTAGGGTTACCAACAAGTTGGCTACCTGCGCCAAGGTCTTTACTTTTATTGGCGGCAAGGCTAGCTTCTTTGCTCATTGATTCAACTCGAGCAAGCTTGCCATCAGACATGTCAGCGATAACGTTTATTGGATCAGTGAGCATCATATTGTAACTATTGACATTGGCACCGGCTATGATCGAGTCTAATTCGCCATACGTATTTTTAGCTGCAAGCATACTACCTTTGGAGGCATTACCAGCGTCTAACTTAACTTGCGAGTACCGTTGTTGTAGATTTTTAAACGATAAACCATCGGTTGTACCTTCCATAGCCAAGGTGTCAATTATTTCTGAAAACTCAGGCTTCTGCATTTTAAGGTACGATGCATACTGGCTCAATAATTTTGCGTTGCGTATTGTGCGGTTAGTTAACTGTGTTTCAAGCTTACCAATGGCACGCTGCGCATCCATCACTTTTGACCCGATCTTTTTGACTAACTTCTCTTGTTCAGAAGTGCAGCCTACAAATAAAATGACACTGAAAATGAGTATCAGTTTAGAAAAGTTTCCTAACATATTTAGGTCCTTATTTTAGATGTTTCTAGCTTACAGCCATTTGTACCAGTGTTCCTGGTCTTTGGCGATTGATGGAAGTAAGCGTATATTGCGCGTTTTTATCATGAGTGATGACTACTTGAGCTGCGACTTCTGGATCACATTGGCCACACATAAAAAAATCGAAGGCCGCATAATCACTCTCAGGCCAAGTGTGTACCGTTATATGTGATTCAGCCAGAATCAATACGCCAGTTACTCCCATGCCTTCACCAAAATGGTGGAATTTGCTTGAAATTGGCGTGGCTCCGGCTTCAATAGCTGCCTTTGTAAGCAGCACTTTCATGTCATCAATGCCAAGATGCGCCTGATTTCCAGCGCACTCTAGAATGACGTGTTTTCCTATCGAGTTACTATTCATCGGTTATCTATCCTTAAGCCCAATTATTTTTTGCAATTAGCTTGTGGCCCTTAAACGCTTTGAATCTACAAATATTTCGTTCTTAATTAACAAAACAATTCGATATTGGTTGATAAAGTTAGTTTTGATGATGTATAAAATTCGTTTGATTATTTTTTGTATACAATAAACTTTCTATTTACCTTGATATTCATAAACTACTTAAACATCAACTAGAATGCTGTCATCTCGGTTTAGCGCAAGAAAAATCCGACTCATTCTATACAGTATGCCAAAATATAGATATTCTAGACTCAAATTCACAAAAAAGCGTTTATATCATACCATACGATTTCAACTCACAAATTACTCCCAAAGGACCTTACAAATGGACCTTACAAAGGACAGGCACAACCTTGACATAACCAGATATCACTTTCTATTCATTACCAGCCCGTCGTTTCCATAATTTTTTTGCCTCCTTTTGCATATCGGTTGCCTGGTCTTTTTCGTCAACAATCTCGAAACCAAGCATTGTTTCCATCGCATCTTCTAACGTGATAATTCCCCTAACGTCGCCATATTCGTTTACCACAAGCAATAGATGAATGCGCCGTTTGAGCATTTCATTGAGTGCATGACTGAGTGGCATGATCGAAAGTAACGCCGGTAAATCTCGACGGTAATTGGCTAATAAACTATCACCGTTACCTCTGGCCTGGGCGAGCAATAGATCACTCCGAAAAACATAGCCGGTTATATCTTCGCTATCGCCCTCGAAAATGGGAATACGCGTGAAAGTCACTTTGTCATACTTATGAAAAAATTCTTCAACGGTGAGTTGTTGCGACAAAGAAAAAATAACCGTTCTTGGAGTCATTGCATCTTTAACCTTCATACCATGCAACATCATCAGGTTTTTTAAAAACTGAGACTCTTGCTTTGCTAGCTGACCATCTTTGGAACTAATCTCTGCCATTGCAGCAAACTCTTCTCGGCTGAAGCCATTCAAAGTGGGTCCACTAGAAAGTTTACCGGTGATCTTTTCAGACAATTTGACAAAGGGATAGAGCAGGATTATCAGGTATTTTAATGAGTAAGCCGTTACTGGTGCCAGTTGACGCCAATAAGCCGCCCCCAAAGTTTTAGGAATAATTTCAGAAAATATTAAAATCAACAAAGTCAAAATTGCCGACGCCACACCCACGTATGCACTGCCAAATACGATTGCGGCCTGCGCGCCAGCACCAGCCGCGCCAATAGTATGGGCGATAGTGTTTAAAGTTAAAATTGCTGCCAGCGGTTTGCTAATGTCATCTTTAAGCGTTTTTAACAATGTGCCGCCGGGCTGTCCTTCCTTTTTCATCAGCGCGATATGTGCGTGATTAGCACTGAGCAATACGGCCTCAAAAATTGAGCACGCGAACGAAAATAAAATGGCAATCAATATATATGTGAATAGTAGCAACATTGGGATAGAGGTTTACCCTACGGGCAAGTACTTTGGCCAACCATTGTATCAGAAAAACAGGTAGTAATTTAAGAATCACGAATCACACGAATCAGGGACAGGCACTATTGAAGTAAGTCCTCAAAAAGCTGTGTCACCAGTGTTTTTTAATTATTTGGTAATAAAGTGATTTAGTGAAGGGATTTTGTCGTATTTAAATATTCGGTCTTCCAGAAGCGACCAAAAAGAAATTTGATGTCGCTGAGCTGTCTTTTATTAACGACGCAAAAGTATCTCGACATAATAAACCATCCATACTTTTCGTAGGGCCACTAATGATCCGACGAATGACAAACTCTCTAATGTCAGATTCACTTTGATTGTTATGCAAAGGAACTTGGAGGAAATCTAGTCCCAGTAAAAGCCCGTCTTTCAAACGGGCGAGCTTACCAAGCGATTTATCAAGTTCCTTTGAAATCTCCGTTGGTCTGCACATTTCATCAAATACGATATGGCTCCGCTGGAATATAAAGTCTAAGTCTTTCACTTTATGGCGTTTATTTTTGATATATCGATAGAGTTGCCAAAATTGTTTGAGCTTTTTCTCTTTCATCTTGGCAGAATGCTCGCATCCTGGGATGATCGCGGTCAAAATCCTTTCAGCATGAATCCAACAGGCTGCATTGTTCTGTAACTTGAGCTATCCAGCCGCATCACTCAAAATAATAAGTTCATCTCTTATTCTTTTACTTTCCAACATAAAACCTAACATAGCAGTTTCTGTGAAAGATTTAGAATAAGAACTCGCCACAAAACTGGTCGTTAAAAGATCCGCATTAGACATCTGTACAATATTATTTTGAGTCACTTCAAGATCAGTCAACCAGCTGTTGCAAAAGGTTCATTTTTCTTTCTCATTGATCAAACTATATTCGAGATAACTGACTCGAAGCGCATCGGGTTTGCCGTTAAGCGAACATCATTTTGCCACCGATATTGATGAAGTCTTCCTAAATATCTGCAAAGGGTTGGGTTAGCCTTATAATACTCTCATAGGTATAGTTAAAGATCTCAACCCCAAATGTCCTTATTTTCAGCAAGTTCATACAAAGCTTCTGCTTTTTCAATTAAAGTAGATATGACTTTTTGCTGCTGTTCTTTATCCAAATTTCCACTACTATTTTCCTGAAGAGCATTTTCGAGTTGGGTTGCTTTCATTTGCCAGGTTAAAGAAAAGTGTCTTAATACAGATCTGGCGTCTGGAGAGACTGAAGCATCAACATGGTCCATTAACACTTCTCCGCCGATAACCCAGATAGATTGTGCAGGTTTGGTATCAAGATGTACTTTCCACACTGCTAACACGGGAGGTAGTACACGACTTTCTTTTTTGTCAAAATTTCCAATTGGTAATTGGTGTTTTTGACAATATTTCATGGCAGCTAAATATTGTTCCTGATTCCAATTACGAGTTTCTTCTGCAGATAAAGGTGAAGGGTTTGAATCGCTCATACTTTTCCTAATTATTTATATGTCTGGGTTGTAAAAATAGGTATATATACTGATTCTCTTAAAATCAGCCACTCTGAAACCAGTATTTTGAATGATTACGGGTATTAATAGCAAGCTGTTTGTTCTTGACTTACATAACATCACTCACTATCCCGGCTTAATGCCGAGCTAAATTTTTACAAAGGTTTGAACTTATGATTTCGTCAATATTCCAGGTCAGACCAGAATGTCGTGTAATAAACAGCTTTTATCAAAATAATCGTATAAATAACAGAATTTAGTCCCCTAAAACAAATTGAATTAATTTAAACTGGCTATGAATGAGGCTAAATGGTAAGGTTGCGCCAATTTTTATTAGTGCAATTATCTGGCTGTTATTCCAGTGTTCAAAATTGCTTTAAACTATCGAGGCTTTTGATGGATTTTTTAGAAGAATTGGGTATAAAACCTATTAATTTCGGCACTAACTCAGGTGGTGCAGATCGTTGGATCACAGGTACTGACAGAGAAGTATTAGAATCAATAGATCCGGCAACTGGCGATGTCATTGCAAAGGTTTACACCAGTACAGATGCAGATTATGAGACAGTTATGAGTCAAGCTGTAGAAGCAACTGTAGAATGGCGTAAAATCCCGGCTCCTAAACGTGGAGAGTTAGTCCGCTTAATGGGTGAAGCACTACGAGTACATAAAGATGCTTTGGGTAATTTAGTCACACTTGAGATGGGAAAAATAAAAGCTGAAGGTGATGGAGAGGTTCAGGAAATGATTGATATGGCAGATTTTGCCGTTGGTCAGTCTCGCATGTTATATGGCAAAACTATGCATTCTGAACGTCCTGAACACCGCATGTACGAACAATGGCATCCATTGGGAGTTGTCGGCGTTATGTCTGCGTTTAACTTTCCTGTTGCTGTTTGGGCCTGGAATGCATTTATCGCTGCTATTTGCGGTAATATCACTGTCTGGAAGCCTAGTCCAAAAACACCTTTAACGGCTATCGCTGTTCAAAATATCTGTAATAAGGTAATGGAAGATTTTGGATATAAAGGTATTTTTCATTTATTCATTGATGGAAATGAGAATAAATTAGCGCAAAAGTTTATTGAAGATAAACGTGTACCCAAGATTAGTTTTACTGGTTCAACAGTTATTGGCCGAATGGTTGGAACTAAAGTCGCTGAACGTTTTGGTAAGTGTTTATTGGAGCTTTCTGGAAACAATGCTTTAATTGTAGATGAATCAGCATCTCTTGATCTTGCTATACCTTCTATCGTTTTTGGAGCAGTAGGTACGGCAGGCCAAAGATGTACCACTACTCGTCGTTTAATTGTTCATGAGTCTATAGCTGATACTGTTATTGAAAAAATTGTTTCTGCCTACAAAACTGTTCGAATTGGTAACCCTCTGGAGACTCAAACATTAATGGGGCCGCTTATTGATCAAACAGCTATAGACAATTTTAAAGCGGCTATAGATAAAGCCGTTTCTGCTGGTGGTGAATTGCTCACAGGCGGTGAACAAATGGAAGGCAATGGTTTCTTTGTAACTCCTGCAATTGTTAGAGCAGAAAATAATTTTGATGCAGTCCAAAGTGAGACTTTCGCCCCTATTTTATATGTTATGACTTATAAAACCCTTGATGAAGCCATAGCTAAGCAAAATGATGTTCGTCATGGTTTATCTTCAGCCATTTTTACCAACAATGTTCGCCACGCTGAAACATTCCTATCTTATCAAGGTTCTGATTGTGGCATTGCAAATGTCAACATCGGTACCTCAGGTGCTGAAATTGGCGGCGCATTTGGTGGAGAAAAAGAAACTGGCGGTGGCCGGGAAGCTGGTTCTGATGCATGGAAATCTTACATGCGTCGTCAGACAAATACTATTTTCTGGGGTCTTGAAGCCACGCTTGCCCAAGGTATTTCGTTCGATTTGAGCTAGTCCTGATTTAACTGGAGTTTTTATATGGAGCCTTTCAGTTATTTTGACAGGCTCGGACTCCAATTTTTAATAATTCTCCTGGAGGAGTATTTTTATGTCTGTTTTTAATTTAAGAGCTTATGACGACCATGAACAGGTTGTATTTTGTAGTGATTCAGATACCGGTTTAAAAGCAATCATCTGTATACACAACACCACTTTGGGACCTGCTGTTGGCGGTTGCAGAATGTGGGAATACAATACAGACGAAGGTGCTTTAGTTGATGCTTTACGTTTGTCTCGTGGTATGTCTTATAAAAATGCTTTAGCAGGTTTACCCTTTGGTGGTGGTAAATCCGTCATTATTGGTAACCCTAAGACCACAAAGTCTGATGCATTATTCAGAGCTTTTGGCAGATTCGTTGAAAGTTTGAGTGGTAAATATGTCACTGCTGAAGATGTAGGTATTAATCCGCATGATATGGCTTTGGTTAATCAGGAAACCAAATATGTATTGGGTCTTGAAGGCAAAAGTGGCGATCCTTCTCCAGTAACGGCCTATGGTGTCTACAAAGGCATGAAAGCAGCAGTAAAGCATCGATTAAACCGAGATTCTTTAGAGGGAATACGAGTAGCAGTTCAAGGAGCTGGCCATGTTGGTTACTATCTGTGTAAACATCTGGCTGAGGAAGGCGCACAAATGTTCATTACAGATATCAATAAAGAGTCTGTCGAAAAAGTAGTTAGAGAATTTGGTGCTAAGGCAGTTGATATTAATGAAATATACTCTCAGGATGTAGATGTCTATGCTCCCTGTGCTTTAGGTGCAACAATTAATGATGAAACCATTCCTCGTTTGACTGCTTCAATCGTAGCAGGTGCCGCAAACAATCAACTCGCTGAAGATAGACATGGAGACATCCTTAAGAGCCGGGGGATCCTTTATACGCCTGATTATGTTATTAATGCAGGTGGGATCATCAATGTATCTTATGAAGAAAACTACAATCTGGAAACTGCTCTGGCAAAAGTCGATGGAATTTACGGCACTTTAATGGAAATCTTCGCTCAGGCAGATACTGAAGGTAAAACTACCAATGTGGTAGCTGATCAGTTGGCACGAGCCAGAATTGCGGCGGCAAAAAATACGTAAGTTGGTAAACAGCCCCTAATATGTGAATAATAAAAAAGGAGCCGCAGCTCCTTTTTTATTGTTCAAGTTTTGGTCTGAAGGTTAGTGACCTTTACCCGCCAGGAAAAGCCAGGTCTCTAACACGCTGTCTGGATTCAATGAAACCGAATCAATACCCTTTTCCATTAGCCATTTAGCTAAATCAGGATGATCAGAGGGTCCCTGTCCACAAATTCCAACATATTTCCCAGCTTTTTGACAAGATTGGATTGCCATTTGTAACAGGGCTTTAACAGCAGGATCTCGCTCATCAAATTTATCTGCAATTAGTGCAGAATCTCTATCCAGGCCTAATGTGAGCTGTGTAAGATCATTAGAACCAATGGAAAAACCATCGAAATATTGGAGGAATTGATCTGCAAGCAATGCATTTGAAGGTATTTCACACATCATAATAAGCCGAAGGCCATTTTCACCACGTTTGAGACCATGAGCTGCTAATAATTCCACTACACCCTTAGCTTCACCTAAAGTACGTACAAATGGGATCATAACTTCAACATTGGTGAGCCCCATTTCATCTCTGACAAATTTTAACGCCCGGCACTCTAATTCGAAGGGCTCTCTAAATTCTTCGGATAAGTAACGAGAAGCGCCTCTGAAACCAATCATCGGATTTTCTTCGTCAGGTTCGTATAAGTCGCCACCAACCATATGAGCATATTCATTAGATTTAAAATCTGACATTCTCACAATCACCGGATTTGGAGCAAAAGCAGCAGCAAGGGTACTGACACCCTCTATGATTTTCTTAACATAAAAATCAACAGGATTTTCGTAACCTGCTGAATGTTCCCGAATAGTTTGCTTTAAATCGGGATCAGTTAGTTGGTCAAAATCTAAAAGTGCTTTTGGATGAACACCAATCATCACATTAATTATAAATTCGAGCCGTGCTAAACCAATGCCGGCATTAGGCAAAGCCTGAAACTTAAAAGCACCATCGGGGTTGGCCACATTCATCATTATCTTGAAGGGTAATTGCGGCATATCTGCAATTTGACTCTGGCTTAGAGAAAAATCCAGCAAACCTTTATAAACTCTTCCAGTATCACCTTCAGAGCATGATACAGTAACATTATCACCATCATTAATCATTTCAGTAGCGCCATTGGTTCCAACAATGGCCGGGATCCCTAACTCACGAGCAATAATAGCAGCATGGCAGGTACGCCCTCCTCTATTTGTCACAATAGCAGAGGCACGTTTCATAATTGGCTCCCAATCAGGATCTGTCATATCGGTGACAAGTACATCACCTTCTTTAACTTTTGACATTTCACTAATATTGTTAAGAATTCTAACTGTACCCTTGCCGATCCTCTGGCCAATGGCCCGCCCTTCAATTATAACTTCACCGGTTTCTTTTAATTTATATTCTTCCAGGACGTTAGTGCTGGTGCGACTTTGAACAGTTTCAGGTCGAGCTTGAACGATATAAACCTCTCCATCCACTCCATCTTTAGCCCATTCAATATCCATGGGTCGCTGATAGTGATTTTCAATAATTATTTCCTGCTTGGCTAAATCTTCGATCTCTTTATCATTAATACTAAAATTACTGCGCTCTTCTGTGTCAACATCAACCACTTCAATAGTATTTCCATGAGACTTATCATCGGTATAAACCATTTTAATGGCCTTACCACCCATGGTACGGCGAAGTATTGCAGGTTTTTCTTCTCTTAGCGCATTCTTATAAACATAGAATTCATCCGGGTTTACAGATCCTTGAACAACAGTTTCACCCAAGCCATAGGCTGAGGTGATAAAAACTACATCTTCAAATCCGGATTCTGTATCCATAGAGAACATCACACCACTAGCTCCAATATCACTTCTAACCATTTTTTGAATACCGGCCGATAAAGCCACGCCTTCATGATCAAAGCCCTGATGAACTCGATAGGATATAGCTCTGTCGTTAAATAAAGAGGCAAAAACATCCTTAACTGCGAGTAAAATATTATCCATACCGCGAACATTTAAAAAGGTTTCCTGTTGGCCCGCAAATGAGGCGTCAGGAAGATCTTCAGCAGTTGCTGAGGAACGCACTGCTACGGCAAATTCATCTTCCGAACTATCACCCTTCATTTGATTAAATGCTGTTTGAATCGCTTCATGAAGCTTAGGTAATAACGGTGTATCAACAATCCATTTTCGGATCTTAGCACCAGATCTGGCCAATGCAACTACATCATCAACATCCAAAGCCTTTAATTCAGCATAAATGCGATCATTAAGGCCACTTTGTTCAAGAAAATCTCTGAAGGCAAGTGAGGTTGTAGCAAAACCACCGGGAACTTTAACGCCCATTCCTGATAGATGACTAATCATTTCACCAAGAGAAGCATTTTTACCACCCACACGCTCAACATCGTGCATACCAAGATTTTCGTACCAGAGAACGTATTCTTGCAATTTATTGCCCCTTTGAGATCAGTAAGTTATGATTGTTTTATCTAACTTACATTAACTATAATAAAAACTGGACATAGAACCCAAACTACTACATCCTGATAATCTTTGACTATTGTACTCATCTGGCCAGCATAATGGAACGACATGTTTTTTATATCTCAGATAGAACCGGGATCAGCTCACAGATCCTGGGTCGAGCTTTGTTATCTCAATTTGAACATCAACTCGACTTTATTGAAAAAACCGTCCCTTTTATCGACACCACCGAAAAAGCTGAGGAGTTCAGACAAACCGTTGATAATATTGCTGAGAATACCGGTGTAAAGCCACTAATATTTGACACCATTATCTCTCCAGATATTCGCTCTATTATCCGGCAAAGTAGTGGTTTAGTCATGGACTTTTTCCATACTTTTATTGGCCCATTAGAAAAAGAGCTGAAAATGGATTCATCATTTACTGTTGGAAAACAACATGCTTTTGATAGATCTGGTCATTATGATAAACGGATCACTGCTGTTAATTTTGCTTTAAATAGCGATGATGGTACTGAGATGAAATATTTTTCGGAGGCCGAAGCCATTTTGCTAGGTGTTAGCCGATGCGGTAAAACCCCGACCAGTTTATATATTGCCATGCAATTCGGTATAAAAGCTGCAAATTATCCATTTGTTGCTGAAGATATGCAAGACTTGAAGTTACCTCCAGAGTTGAAAAAAAGAAAATCTAAAATCTTTGGACTCACAATTAATCCACAAAGACTGCATGAAATTAGAACCCAGAGAAGACCGAACAGTCAGTATGCGTCCCTTAAGCAATGCCAACTTGAAGTTCGTTTGGTTGAGGCCCTTTATCGAAAAGAAAAAATTCCTTATTTAAATACCACATCAAAATCTATTGAAGAAATATCAGCTTTCATCATGAATGCTTGCGATTTAAAACGTAAGACATTCTAGAATAATTTCAATAAGCAGACGAGTTAACTTTATGAATGATTTAAAGTTTGAGCTACATAAAGAAGTTGACTGTAATATCAATATTGTAGAGTTTTTAGTTCAGGAAACTAAATTATCTAAAAATAAAATAAAAGACTGTCTGTTAAAAGGCGCTGTTTGGCTCACTAACCAGCAAACTACCGATAGAATTAGACGAGCTAAAAAAGAGCTTGTGTGTGGTAATACTATTCATCTGTATTATGATCAAAAAATCCTGGACTCTGTATCGCCTCCCCCTTTTTTAATAAAAGACGAAACAGATTATAGCATTTGGTTTAAACCCTACGGTGTATTTTCTCAGGGCTCTAAATGGGCAGATCATTGCACAATTAATCGATGGGTTGAAAAAAATCTTAAACCTGAAAGACCTTCTTTCATCGTTCATCGGTTAGATAGGGCGGCTATTGGACTCATTATACTTGCTCATAAAAAATCAGTTGCCGCACTTTTTTCAACCATGTTTGTTAATCGGGAGATACGGAAAAAATATCATGCAAAGGTTAAGGGGGAATTTCCACATAACAAGTTAACAATCAAAAATGAAATCGATGGAAAAGTGGCAATTAGCCACGTTAAAATTATTGCTCATAATAGTTCATCTAATACCACTTTATTAGAAATAGACATTGAAACCGGCCGCAAGCATCAAATAAGGAAACATCTATCGAGTACAGGCTTTCCAATTATCGGTGATCGTTTATATGGCAATGAAGAGACGATTCACTTGAGCGATCTTCAACTTTCCTCATTCTTTTTAAGGTTTAATTGTCCCATTACAGGTAAACTAAAAGAGTATGTATTGCCAAAAGGTTTGGCACTTAAATAATTAACTTGATGAATTCAGGTTTAAGATCTAAACAAGTCATGAGCAACCGCTAGATAATTAATGGTTGCCTACATTTACATTGTTTTGAATTAAAAACACATTAGTGAAATTTAAATCTATTATTAATTTTGAAGTCTTGAAGTTGATCTAGTGAGAACACCTGTGTAAAAAATAGGTGTTTTCACAACAAAGGCAATCTATTAGATCAGTGTCTTGCCTGCTGAAACCATTTACTAAATCCCTTCCATAAACCTGCAGATGTATTGTTTGTAGTAGTAGATAACTTATCAACTATTTTATAGGGTGACGCAGGTTCCAGAGATGGGTTTGGGAGTTCTCTTCCGTGTAACCACTGTTCTAATTCGTGGGTATACGCAAAAACTGAATTATTTTTTAGATGTTTATGCCGCCTGACAGGTAAATTTTCATTCTCTTCCCAGCGGCGAGCTGTTCTTACACTTCGACTTAAAAATTTAGCTATGCTTTTCCAAGAATGTAAAATCTGGCTTTCTTCTCGATAAAAATCTTCATTATTTTGGTTCATTAAACAGCCCCCGTCACACATAATCCATTTATATTTTATTGTTATTATTATTTAATGTTTTTCTTCTAAGCCTAAATAATTTGCAGTGCTCTTACTTGGTAAGAGCAGTGCATTTGTAAAAAATATAATAGCATATAAATATGCTATTACAAGATGAAGAGACCTTTTTTTAAAAAAAATATTAAATATTTTAATTAAAATTGTTTGTACTGAAAAAACCAGATGAAATCTGGTTTTTTATGTTGTAAGTTATTGTTTTTATTGCATTATTAGTTTGCAAATCAAATATTTCAAATTACTCAAAAACGTTAAACAATTGTTTGAATTTTAAACAAATAAACACAGAATTACAGTTTGATTTTAAGGGGTTTTGAGCTGTTCTTTGGTTAGTTTAAGACCACTTGACTCTAACATAAATACAACGGCATTTCTTACCTCAGTCTCATTACAATCGCGGCAACCGCCTTTTGGTGGCATTAAATAATTGTTAAAACCATTCATCGAATGATCCATCAAAACTTTGAATCCTTTCTTAAGTCGTTTTGACCATTCAAAGTTATCATGAGGCATTGGAGCACCTTGAGTATTTCTTGCATGACAACCTTTACAGCGAAATTCATAAACTTCTTTGCCGCTCCTGTCAGGTCCTTCATGCACTCTCACTTCAGTCATTTCCTGCATATAACCTGTAGTTGTTTTTTGAACTTCTACTTTATTTTTAGTATTTTTGTCATGTGCAATTGCAGATCCCATCATGCTAATGACAAATAACAGTGGTATTGTCATGTAAAATTGTTTTGATTTCATTGTATTCCCCTTTGTCCTGGTCTAACACCAGGGTTGTTTTTTATTAATACTTGAAGAACGAGCCAAACCTTTTGCAAACAGGGCATCTGAAAGCTTACCGGCATCAGTAACAATGTTTGTTGAAGCATCCATTGAAGCGGTATTTTCCATATAAATATCTTTTACTTGAACTTTTTTGGCGTCTGTCATGAATTTAGTGGCTAAGTCTAAAGCATCTTGAGCCATTTTCGCTTGACAAGCTGGAGCTGTTGGATGATCTTCTGGAACAGCAATGTCAGGGAGTGTGATACGTAATTGTTTTGGGAAACCAGTCCAGACCTTAGCCGAAATATGAATGATGTTTGCTGCTTCTACTTTCACAAAGGTAGCCTTATATGTACCCGGGTAGGCATTAAAAGAGGTCTCTGATGCAATAACTAATGAAGAACTTACTACAAATGACGTTGCTACTGTTGCTAGGGTTTTAATACTTTTATTATTCAAAAATGATTTATACATGCTTTTTCCTCTTCTGGTATATTAACAATTAATGCCTATTCTACAACCTGCTAATTATTGATGATTTGAATGATTTTTTTTACAAATGTTGCAATTGGTTCATATTATTTAACACAAATAATCTTTAAAATAATACTATTTTAATTATTTTCTTAACAAACTTGGAGGTAAAAGCCCTCTGCGGTTATTAATTTTATCGACTAAATATCCTACAACATCCAACATTTCTTCCTGATTTTTATTATAAAAAGGCGCAGTTTTAAACTCTCCATTAACCACCACTGCAGGTACTCCTCTAAAACCATAATTGACTGATAATATTCGAGCATTACTTACTTTGTCACTGATGTCTTTAGCGTTGAATTCTCTTAAAAAAACATCACCACCAACTCCAGCCTGTACTTGAAAAAATTCTGCAAGTGTATATGCATTTAAATAGATTTTTTTATCAATGTGGATCGATTTAAATAATTGATCATGGATTTTATCCAGGATCCCTAATTTTTCAGCAATATAGTAGGCTTTAGCTAAAGTAACCCAGTCAGGAGTAATAACAGCAGGTATGCGCTTAAAAGTCACTCTATCTTTATTTTTTTCCATCCAAACTTTTAATTTTGAATCTAATCTATAACAATGCTCACAAGAGTATAGGAAAAACTCCGTAATTTCGATTTTACCCATTTTGTTCTTATCATCAGGACTTACCGGTGCAACTCTTTTATAGTGGGCGTTTTCTACAAAATTCTTTGTAGCATTAGCTGATGTTGTAATCATAAAAGTCAAAGTTAACAAAATTACAAAATTAATAAATACAGATTTCATTTTTTCCTCACTCATTTTTTTGAACAATATGTTTATTAATAAATAGTTTATTTAGTTGTTTTTTTTTCCATAAGAAAAATAATACGGGAATTAACACCATTGAAACCAGAGGTGCTGTAATCATTCCACCAATCATAGGAGCAGCAATTCGCTGCATAACTTCACTGCCAGTTCCTGAAAACAACATGATTGGCAGTAAACCAGCAATAATCACCGCTGCTGTCATAGCCTTGGGTCTGACCCTTAACACAGCACCATCAATTACAGCATCCACTAATTCTACAGAAGTTGTCGGTTTCCTTCTGTTAATAGCTTCTTTGAGATAGACCAACATGACAACACCAAATTCAGCTGCAACACCAGTCAACGCAATGAGTCCAACTCCAACGGCAACAGAAAGATGATATCCCAATACATAAAGTAACCAAACACCGCCAACCAATGCCAAAGGAACTGAAAATGCTACTATCATTGTTTCAACTATATTTCTAAAACTTAAATAAAGCAGCATAAGAATGATAAACAATGTTATTGGAATTATTGTTTGCATTTTCTCTTGTGCCCTTTGCATGAATTGATACTGGCCTGCCCAGTTTAACGTATAACCAGTTGGGAGGTTTAAATGTTTTTCAAGCGCGTTTTTAGCACCTTCAACATAGTTCCCAATATCACTGCCATCATTAGTAATATAAACCCATGCATTTAAACGTGCATTTTCGCTTTTAATAATGGGGGGACCATCAACAAGCACAATTTCAGCCAGGTCTTGTAATTGCACATGTATGTCTTCAGTGGCAATTAATTGAAGTGATTTTAAATTCTCAATAGAATCTCTCATTTCCTGAGGATATCTTAAATTTACCGTATAACGTTCTCTACCTTCAACTGTTGTGGTTAAATTCATGCCTCCAATTGCAATACTGGCTGCATCTTCAATTTCCGCAATACTCAAGCCATAATGGGCTGCGGAATCTCGATCAATATTTATATCGATATAACGCGCACCCATGACACGCTCTGAATAAACGGTTTTTGTTGAGGGTAAACTTTTAAGGATAGATTCTACTTCTTGTCCAATGGACTCAATAGTTTTTAAGTTCGGACCGGAAACTTTTATGCCTATTGGAGTATTGATGCCTGTTGATTGCATATCAATCCGTGTTCTTATGGGCATAAGCCATGCGTTATGCAGGCTGGGAATTTTAACTCGTTGATCAAGCAATATTTTCAACTTATCCAAAGTCATTCCATCACGCCATTGTTCCCTGGGTTTTAATTGAATGGTTGTTTCCAACATCGTCAATGGTGCAGGATCTGTTGCAGTTTCAGCTCTACCTACCTTACCGAATACAGATTTAACTTCGGGAATTGTTTTAATTAACCGATCAGATTGTTGCAAAATTTCCCGTGCTTTTGCAATAGAAATTCCTGGTAAGGTTGTAGGCATATAGAGTAAGTCTCCTTCATCCATTTCAGGCATAAACTCATTTCCAAGCTGGTTATAGGGTAAAAATGCACTTAGCATAACGCCTGCGCTTAAAATAAGAGTTAACCAGGGTTTTGCTAAAGCCCATTTTATGATGGGTTTATATATATTCACTAAAAACTGACTAAGGCGATTACCTTCTTCTCTTTGAATTTTGCCTTTTATCAGATAAACCATAAGCGCAGGAACCAGAGTAATTGATAACCCTGCGGCTATTGCCATAGCATAGGTTTTGGTAAACGCCAGTGGCAAAAACAATCGAGCCTCTTGTGCTTCCAGAGTAAATACAGGCAAAAAGCTAAAGGTTATAATCAAGAGGGAAAAAAACAGTGGTGAACCGACTTCCTGAGCAGCATTTTTAATAGCATTGATGCGTATCTCTCGTTCTGCTCTTTGCTCGCTCCCTTTGTCAAGAGCAGCAACCTCTGAAGCAGCCCCTGTAACATTAACATTTCGACTCCTTTCAATATGTTTATGCACATTTTCAATCATGACTATGCTCGCATCGACCATTGCACCAATAGCAATGGCAATACCTCCAAGTGACATGATATTTGCATTAATTCCCTGCATTCTCATAAGAGCAAAAGCTGCCAGGATCCCAACTGGTAAGCTAATAAGAATAACCAAAGAAGATCTCAGGTGAAACAGGAATAAAGCACAGACTAATACTACAATTACCATTTCTTCAACCAGACGATGGCTAACCGTTTTTACACCATTTTTAATTAAAGTAGAGCGATCATAGGTCTCAATAATCTCAACGCCTTCAGGCAGACTGGATTTAAGTTCTTTAAGCTTTGCTTTAACTTTATCAATAATTGCTAAGGCATTATTGTCTGAGCGCATTACTACGATACCGCCAACAACTTCTCCTTCACCATTTAAGTCTGCTACAGCTCTCCTCATAGCAGGACCAATTCGAATATCCTGAGCAATATCATTGAGCAACACAGAAGTAAGGGATGTCCTTCTTCGGATCGTAGGCACACTTACCAGCTTAAGATCTTTGACGCCTTTTAAATATCCTTTTATCCGGATCATATATTCAGCTTCAGCCAGTTCAATTGCAGAACCACCAGTTTCTTTATTTGAATCTTGAATAGCGGTTTTAACATTAGCAAGTGTTAAGTAATATCCGCGCAATTTGTTGGGATCAACAACGACCTGATATTGTTTGACCATTCCTCCGACTGTTGCAATTTCGGCAACACCAGGGATAGTTTGCAGTTCATATTTAATAAGCCAATCTTGCAAGGAACGTAAATCTGACAAATCATTTTTACCAGTCCTATCTACAAGTGCATATTGATAAATCCATCCAACGCCTGTGGCATCAGGGCCTAATTTGGGTTTTGCATTTTCAGGTAACTGCTCACTCACTTGATTTAAATATTCTAATACACGTGATCTGGCCCAATAAAGATCTGTGTCATCAGAAAATATAATATATACAAAGGAGTCACCAAAAAATGAATAACCTCTTACAGTTTCTGCACCAGGTACCGAAAGCATTGCTGTAGATAGTGGATAGGTTATTTGATCCTCTACTACTTGGGGAGATTGTCCAGGATAGCTGGTTCGTACAATTACTTGAACATCGGACAGATCTGGAATGGCATCCAGAGGGATTGTTTTTATGGAATAAATGCCCCACAGACTTAAAAATACAGCAGCAATTATTACTAATAAGCGGTTTTGAATAGACCAAAGAATAATTCTGGATATCATAGTTATTCTCTTAATGTCTGTGTTCTTGTTTCAATACTTTAGTTTCGTTTTCCTGAATTCCATCATTCATTGAGGGATCAGAGAATTGATTTAGTCCTGCCATTAAATTACTTTCTGAATCTATCAGAAACTGTCCAGATGTAACGATCAAATCTCCTTCATTGACACCTGAAAGAATTTCAATTTTACCATCTGATTCTTCTCCAATGATTACTTTTACAGGCTGGTAGCTACCATCCATTTTAATTTTCACAATCCTGTCACCACCTGCCGTTCTAATAACTGCATCTCTTGGAACAATTAAAACATTTTCTTTAGTTTTTCCATCAATGAGAACTCTTGCAAAGGTACTTTGAGTCATTCCTTTATGAGTCGTTTTAAATTTAAGTCTTGATTCCAAAGCTCGAGTTGTATAACCAACGGGTTCATCAACTCTTTCGACCATTCCATGAAATATTTTTCCTGGCAAATTTCTCAGCTGCATGGTGGCCATTTG
>JBFFIY010000065.1:0-24861 GCA_041556195.1 Enterobacterales bacterium | reverse complement strand
TTATCAAATTGACAGGACGTCAATTTGAGCTGTGAGTGCTGAAGCGACCCGTTAAGAAGCCACTATTTTTTGGGTTGCCGAAGGTCAATTTTGCTGGGCGCCCTTTCTTTTGGTTCTGTTTTCTTTTGGCGTAAAAGAAAATGAACCCGCCGAAGGTGGAAGCTTTTGACTTTAGAAAAGTTGTAGTGGTCAAGTATTTTTGGCCACAGTTTTAAGGATAAGCCATTGATGGCACCAGGATAAAAAACAACCTACCAAACATAGGCAACTTTACCTATTATGTTTTTTTGAGGCACAAACCCAAAATAGCGACTATCCAGACTCTTATCTCGATTATCACCTAAAACAAAATAATGTTTTTTTGGAACAACCCATTTATCAATTCCTGTTTTTTTCTGATTAAAGTAATTCCTGGTAATTTCTTTAATTTGTGGATCCAGTAAAATGAAGTACTCCAATTCGCCTAGAGTTTCTGTGTGTTTTCTTAATTCAGTTTCGTTTTCCAGGTAACTACTTACAAAAGTATTCTTAATCATTTTTAATGTTGGGCAATCAGGTTTCTTACTTTTACAATATTGTTTCAGATAGATAGTTTTATTTCGATATATAATACTATCTCCAGGCAATCCAATGACTCTTTTAATAGAATCAACTTTTGGTTTTTCTGGTTCCTGAAATACAATGACATCGCCTCTCTTTGGATTAATTAATGGAGTAGTTTTCAATATCTGAACACCCAGAAAACGAAAATTACCAAAACCAAGTTTGTTCACCAGAGCATAATTACCTGACCTAAAAAATGGCTGCATGGATGAGTTAGAGGTATAGAAAGGTTCTAATACAAATATAAGAGCTAAAATAACAGGCAGTAGTATGGTGGTTCCTGTCCACCATCTGGCATACCAGCCCCGCTGTTGAACAGGATCGTATTTTTTAACTATCAAATATCCATGTATTGGGCATATTAAGATAAATAATGAAGAAATGTAGATATACTCAAACCATTTAATATTAGATAGATTTTGATGCAAAATTAAATCCAGGCTATTGGTTGTTATTATCAAGAAAAAATACAACCAAAATAGCTTAGATCTGTTGACATACAAGAAAACGAAGGGCTGAAAAAAAAGACCTGTTAAAACTGTTAACCAGATTTTTGGTTTCCATTGAGTATTCAAATTTCACCTGCAAATTCTAATTTTAAGGTATAGCCATAGTTATAACTATAGCCATAAATTCCACTCTTAACACGGATCTGACTATGCTAGAGCTGCTCCAAGAACCTGCCTGGTGAAGAAGTGATCAATCATCCATCCCCGAAGAACGTTTCGGAAGTTTTACCAATGACGACAACAGTAACCCTGCTACTAATGAAATCCCTATTAGAACAACATCAAGTGCCGTCTCTAGTCCTGTAAGGATGTTTTTTTCAACCAGTGCGAGAATACTTTTGTAACCAACGGATCCTGGAACTAATATGATAAAGCCAGGCATGAGTATGAGGGCTCCGGGTAAATTAAATACCTGAGAGGCGAATCTGGCCAGAAATCCAACGCAGATGGCTCCCACGAAAGCACCCAGGGAGTTACCAATGATAGGGCTTGTGTAGCTGACGGTTGCAAATGCTGTCAGGCCTGATAATACAAACCAGAATGTGTCTTTTAGTCGGGCTGAAAACAATGGAACTAATGCAATTGATGCTATGACAGCGGCAAGCCAGACGGACCAGGTTGGGACTGCAGGTAAAGATAAATTATTTACGGGTTCAAAAACAAGTTTTCCAATTTGAGCTCCCAGAGCTGAGCCAAAACCTAATTGAATAAAAACAGTTGCTGCTCCAAATAAACGTGCCGTACCTGAAACGAGGTTTTCTGTTGCGAGTTCTGCCATGGCTATAGTCAGGCTTAATCCTGGTAGTAATATTATTAATCCTGCGACAAGCGTTACGTAGAGTGATATATCATGTAGCCAAAAGTGATTAATGCTGAATGCAGTTAAGGTTGCGATACATGAAGCAATTGCAGGAAAGAGATATCTGAGAAAATCCCATTTCTTAGAAAGTATTGAAAGTACACCAATCACAAGTCCAATAATACTAGCTGTGAGTAACTCGCCAGGGCCACCTGAAAATATACGAGCAATTGAAGCTGATACCAATGTGAAAGCCAGCACAATGACCCAGGGTGAATAGAGTGGTGGGGCTTTAGAAATTTGTTGTAGGAGACGAGCCCCGGTGGGAGGGGTTATTTCACCAGACATGACCTGTTCGGCAACTTCGCTGATTTGCTGAAGGCGATTTAAATTAACTTCTCCCGGAGGCACTCGAATAACATAGGTTTCTACTTTTCCATTATCTGCGAGTAAAGTTAAGGTGATAGCTGTCGGGGTTGATAAGCATTGAACGCCATACCCTAATGTATCTGCACAGGCATTGATAGTCTGCTCAAGTTCATAAGCCGGAACGCCATAGGTGTGCAGTGCTTTTGATAAGCGAAGGATGAAGCCGACAGGTTCTTCTCGAGACGGTGCATTAGCTATCGAATCGATAGAACGATTGGTTTCTACAATATGTGAATTTAAATTCATAACAAACTACTTACCCATAAATTTCCACTGGATCATCTGTTTTATCTTGACAAGAAACGACATAGATTTGGAAATAATTTAAGCGAAAAAAGTATTGTAATATTGAACTAATCTTAACTTTTTAGCTAGTCTGTTTTTATTCAATTTATATGTCTATTTGTTAAAAGTGGTTGATGTTGTGGTAAAAATTTAGAAATGACAGCAGCCAATAATATAAACCCTGTAGAAACCCAGAGGCAGGCTTCTAGACCTGCAACCTGAAATAACCAACCAGAGAGTACTGTACCGATTAAACGCCCCATTGCGTTAGCCATATAATAAAATCCTACGTCCAGTGATACGCCATCCTCGCCAGCGTAACTCACAATGAGATAACTGTGTAGGGAGGAGTTTATGGCAAATAACACACCAAAAATACTAAGGCCTACTAACAAGTATATTTTGGGTTGCAGGTTATAAGCTAGGCCGACGGCAATTATCGCTGGCGTGATGGCAAGCATGAGTGCCCAATTAAAAGCGGTTTTTCCATCTGGTACTTTATTGGAAAGTTTTCCCGTTAAAATGGGTGACATTGACTGAACTAAACCATAACCAATGATCCAGGATGCGATAAAACCGCCTACCTGCCAATGATCCCAATTAAAAGTGCTGGCTAAATAAACCGGCAATGCCACAACAAACCAGACATCTCTAGCGCCAAATAAAAATAATCTAGCTGCGGACAGGGCGTTAACGGCAGAGCTTTTTGAAAAAACATCTTTAAATTTTGGTTTGTTTTTTGCTGTTCCCAAATCCTTTTTAAGCATAAACAAGCTAAATAACCAAACTAGCGCCAGAGAGACTGCCATTATCAGGATAGCTTCGGTGAAACCCAATGTTGTGAGTAGGGCACCCCCTAAAAAAAAACCTATACCTTTTAGAGTGTTTTTTGAACCAGTTAAAATAGCGACCCATTTGTACAGGCGATTATGAGCATTTGCGGGAACCAATAACTTGATAGCACTTTTGGCACTCATTTTGTTGAGATCTTTGGCTATGCCAGATAGCGCCTGTGCTGACATGACCCATACAATAGTGAGAAATGTACTTGGTACTAGTAACATTGAGAGCGCCAGGATCTGTATTGCAAGACCAATATTCATGGTTTTATTTAAACCAATGTGAGCACCTAACCAGCCACCAATTAAATTGGTTATTACCCCAAAGATTTCATAAAACAAAAATAACATGGCTATTTGCAACGGACTATATCCCAGGGCATAAAAATGCAAAACCACCAGCATTCGCAAGGCGCCATCGGTAAGAGTAAAGGCCCAGTAGTTGATAGTGATGAGTAGATACTGACGAAGTTCGGAAGACAGGTTATTCAGAATTTGCATTTATTTGTTTATTCTTTTTTATTTTTCATACCTCTAATCATTCAAAATGCTTGAATGATTAGAGGCATATTTTGAACTCTGAGCTAGGAGACTTTCTCCAACCCTGCAACTAACCTCATTAATTCAGCGGTTCGATTAGCGTAACCCCATTCATTGTCATACCATAGATACAGTTTAAGCTGTGTGTTGTTAATGAGCATGGTGGAGAGTGCATCCACAATGCTTGAGCGTGGATCGGTTTTATAGTCAATAGAAACGAGGGGTCTTTCTTCATAACCAAGAATTCCCTTTAGTTCATTTTCAGATGCTGTTTTTAGAAAGTTGTTGACTTCTTCTACTGTAGAGCCACGGCTTAATTCAAATACGCAATCAGTAATTGAAGCGTTTGCTAAAGGAACTCTAACGGCATAACCATTAAGCTTGCCTTCAAGCTCTGGAAAAATATGAGTGATAGCCGCTGCAGATCCTGTGGTTGTTGGGATTAAACTCATGCCACAAGCTCTTGCACGCCTGAGATCTTTGTGGGGAGCATCAAGTATGGTTTGAGTATTTGTAATGCTATGAATAGTGGTCATAGAGCCATGTTTAATGCCGATTTTTTCATGAATGACTTTCACTACAGGTGCTAAACAGTTTGTTGTACAAGATGCTGCTGTAACAATTTGATGTTCATTTTTATTAAAAAGATGGTCGTTGACGCCCATTACTATGTTGAGAATGTTATCTTTTTTTATTGGAGATGTAACAACGACCTGTTTAACTCCTTGTTCAAGATAAGCTTGTAATAGTGCTTTAGATTTCATCTTACCTGAGGCTTCAATGATCAAATCGCACTGACTCCAATCTGTATCCTCAATGGTTCTGTTAAAGGTACAGTGGATAGGTTTTCCGTCAATAATGATTCTGTTACTCTTACTACTATCACTGTTATTTTCAGAGGAAGCTTCGTAGTTCCAGCGACCATGTACTGAATCAAAATTGAGTAAATGCGCCCAGGTTGCTGCATCACCTGCCGGATCGTTTATCTGGATAAACTCAACATCATCCCAATGATAGGCTGCTCGCAAGGTCAGGCGACCCATGCGGCCAAAACCGTTAATTCCAACTTTTAATGTCATCTGGCATTCTCCTTGAGTATCAATCTAAAAATTGTATCCAATCAGCTTTTTAACTGATAGAAAATCAGATTTCTAGCCGTAACTATATTAAACTATAACTATTATAGTTATTATAGCTGGTTTGGTTAAAGGTTCTACATAGATTTTTGGCGTTTACATGATGAAAGGTTGAAATATTGGGGTTACTGGCCTGTCAAATTGATGAATAAATAGCATTTATAGCTTATTCTTAAAGGGTGTGAATATTGAGGTAAATTTAGTGTCTGAGTCTGTTATTGCCTATCTAAAATCAAAACAAGTCAATTTTCAGTGTTTAAATATTGACGATTTACCTGATTGGAAAGATTCGTATCATGGACAGGACTGTCATTGGATCCGAGCTGTGTTGTTACGGGCTAGTGATGGTGTGGCTATGGCAGTATTACCTGCAGGCTACATGCTTGATTTCAGTCTGCTATCAAAATTAGCCAAAAAAGAGATGGAGCCAGTGCAGGGCGAAGAAGCCAATTTATTAATGAAGGGGATTCAGCCTGGAATAAGAGTACCTTTACCCGAATATTTCAATTTTCCCGGACTCATCGATCGCCACATTCTGTCAATGGATAAGCTCTGGTTTGATTCAGGTGATGGCAAACAGGTAATACAAATGACCGGTTCGGATTTTGTTGCCATATGTGAGAATTCATTTACAGCCAGTTTTGCTCTTTCTAAGGAACTGCTATTTTCATCAGTTGATGGAAAGAGAGTGTCTGTACAACAATTTACCCCTATGCGGATCCAGAGCAGAATTGAAGATATTATTGAATTGCCCGCTATGCCTGGCATGGCTTTAGATATTCTCAAGATCAGTACAGACAGGCTTGCTACACCCAAAACACTGGCAAAGATTATTGAAAGAGATCCCAGTTTATCTGCTCAAATAATAGGCTGGGCCTGTGCAGCATATTATGGTTATCGTGGAAAAATTGATTCAGTCGAAACAGCCATCAATCAAGTCTTAGGATATGAAATGGTCCTCAATATGTGTCTGGGTATTATACTTGGTCAAACATTGAGAATACCTCAAGATGGGCCATTAGGCTTACGTAATTATTGGAGACAGGCTATTTTATGTGCCACTCTGGCAGAAAGGTTATGTTTAAGAATGCCGATACAACACAGGCCAGTAAAAGGGCTCGTATATTTAAGTGGTTTATTGCACAACATAGGCCACCTGCTTTTGGCACACGCTTTCCCACCTCATAGTTTTGTTGTAAGTCGTTTTATTGAAACTAATCCTCATATTTCAGTAAACGATATTGAAAAACATGTGTTGGGTGTCAGTCATTCTCAAATAGGAGCATGGCTTCTTCAAAGCTGGGGGCTACCAGAAGAAATTGTTGAGGCTACCCGATGGCATCATCAGGAAGAATATGCCAGTAATTATGCCGCTTATTCTAACTTGATTCTAGTCGCTAATCAGATGATTGGCCGATTGATGTTAGGAGATGCCAGACCCTCTTACGTACCAGACGCGGTATTAGATACTCTGGGTTTATCAAAAGATGAAATTATAAGTGCCTGGAATGCAATGGAAGAACATATTCCTGCGCTAGAGGCATTGGCTGATCAGCTTGCAGCTTAAGTTTTTGATATTTATCCCGAGTTCAGGTTAATTTAATCTCAGGTTAGTTAATGATTTTGAGATGTTATTCAGGTTTTGTTCAGGAACATCAGGTTAAAATGTGTTCAAGTTTGAACCAAAACGTTTTGTAAGAGGATACCAAAATGAAACTGAAGCCATTAATGTCAAAATTAGTTTTCGCAGGTGCGTTAGTTGCTACATCAACAGCTTATGCTGATGATTCTTATAAATATGACTATGCCACGGTGTTAACCTCTGAACCTATTGTCAAAGTTTTTCATACTTCTGTACCTGAGCAGGAATGCTGGGAAGAGCGGGCTCAAGTACGCAGTAGTAAAAAGGGCTCTGCAACAGGCACTATTCTGGGTACTCTTGTAGGGGCAGCCATAGGCAATGCTGTTGGCCATAATAAGACCAATAAAAGAGTAGGTGCTGTAGCGGGTGCTATTTTAGGCGGTTCAATTGCCGCTGATGCCAATCGTGGAGCTAATAGACATCAATCGGAATGGGTGACTCGCTGTGAGACTATAAGGGTTTCTTCAGAAGAAGAACGAGTTATTGGTTATAGGGTAACGTATCTCTATAATGGCGAAACTTACACCACAAGACTAAACCGTGAACCAGGAAATAGTTTAAAGATTAGAATCGTACACACACCCGTGATAGACTAATTTTTAAAAATGAGTTAATGAGTTAATGAGTTAATGAGTTAATGAGTAGTGGGGTATTTAAGTCATTTGTATAAACTAAAGAAGGTTGTTGATGCATTTATTACATTCAAAATTTATATTATTATTATTCACCAGTATGGCATTTGCATCAATGCCAGCTGTGATTGAAGCTGCAGATAATTCTAAACCAAAATTCGCTATTGCCTCAAATGAGAAGGAAAGAGTCATTTCGAAAGGGCAGGCTATCGCTGCAGTTAAATCGGAACTTAAAGGTAAGGTTTTATCCGCAACCAGAATTGATAGCAAAGGCCCACCAGTATATAAAGTCAAAGTATTACTTGCCAAAGGAAGGATCCGAACCGTTTACGTGGATGGAATATCAGGCAGAGTCATAAGGATTAATTAGACAAGTGCTAATACTTATCGTTGAAGACGAACAGTTAATAAGAAAAGAACTTTCTGAACGTTTATCTAAGGAAGGTTTTGCCGTAGAAACAGCCGCCGATGGTGAAAATGGGCTTTATCTTGGTCAAGAAATTGAATTTGATGCTGCCATAATCGATCTGGGGCTTCCTGGCCTTTCAGGTATCGATTTGATTAAGGAATTAAGAGCGAATAACAAAACTTTTCCTATTTTAATTCTGACTGCGCGTGATCATTGGCAAGATAAAGTCACCGGTTTGTCTGCTGGAGCAGATGATTATGTAGCAAAACCTTTCCACATGGAAGAATTGTTGGCTCGACTCAATGCTCTGGTTCGACGTTCTAAAGGTTATGCTTCACCTGAAATTATTTCCGGGCCTATTCGGTTTAACAGTATGGAACAAAGAGTCTGGTTGTCTGAAGAAGCTTTGGACTTAACTGCTTTTGAATATAAGGTTATTGAGTATCTATTGCTCAACCCGGGAAAAGTCATATCTAAAACTGAATTAACCGAACATATTTATTCTCAGGATTTTGAACGAGATAGTAATGTTATCGAAGTGTTTGTAGGTAGATTAAGAAAAAAACTCGATCCCAATGGTAGTTTGGTGCCCATAGAAACATTACGTGGTAGAGGATATCGTTGGGCTCTTGACTTAGATTAAATAAGACTAATAAATTAATAAAAGTAGTTAACACAAAATTATTTAACCTCAACTTGGGATAAGCCAGGCCTCTCAATACAGAGATTATCGCTATTAAATTGAAATTAACTCCCTCAACTTTTTCTACAGTGTTATCCACTTTCTTTCAGCGATGTTTTCCATCGTTGCGTTCCAGAATTCTCTGGACAGCCTTATTTGTTGTTGCAGTGTTTGTTATAGTTGCTGGCTGGGTTTTGCAAAATGCATTTGAATCTGGCCTGGTTGCAAGGTTAAAGACCCAATTGGAAGTGCAGACCTATGCGCTATTAGGAGTTGCAGATGAAAACCAGCCGGGTTCGTTGTATTTACCTGAAGCCCTGACAGATGATCGTTTGAATCAACTGGAAAGTGGCCGTTATGCCAGAGTTATTGGGGCGGATAATAATGAAATATGGCGTAGCTTATCTGCTCAAGGACTCGTTTGGGAGTTTAGTGACAATCCCGGATCTGGAGAAAGTCATTTCTTTGTTTCTAACATTGATGGTAAAGATGTTTTCCAAAGGGACTATGGTGTGACTTTTGAGTCAGCAACAGGAGATAGTTCTTATACCTTTCAAGTGGCTGAATATCGGACGGGGATTGATAATGCATTAGAAGATTTTAATAATCAACTCTATAGTGGCTTAGGAGTTTTAGGACTTGCTTTACTCCTTGTGCAATTCATATTTTTACATTATGGCTTAGGACCTTTAAAGAGTGTTTCGAATGAGTTGAATTCCATAGAACAAGGAGATATTGAGCGATTGCGGGAAAATTATCCCACAGAATTAAAGGGTTTGGCTCAGAGAATAAATCAATTGCTTCACTTTGAACAGGCTCAGCGAATCAGATATCGAGATAGTTTGGGAGATCTCGCTCATAGTCTCAAAACGCCTCTTAGTGTTTTAAGAACTAGCATAGAGAAAAACACCACAGGTGAAGTATCATCGGAGTTAGATACACAACTTTTACGTATCAACAAAACCATTAGTTATTATCTAAACCGTGCATCAGCTAGAGGGGCAGGCTCGACCTTAACGCCAATAAAAGTTTCCCTGGTGATAGAACCATTAATAAAAGCCTTAAAAAAAGTTTATTTTGAGAAAAATATTCAATGCCATCTACAATTGGACGAAACAGCTATATTTTATGGACATGAAGGTGATTTACTTGAACTTCTCGGAAATTTGCTTGATAACGCGTTTAAATATGGTAAAAATCAAATATCATTGGAGATAAAAAAGGTTCATGATGGATTATCTTTCATTGTCGAGGACGATGGAGAGGGTATAGCCGTTGAAAATAGAGCGCAAGTTATGAAACGAGGTGCCCGTTTAGATGAGGTTGGCGATATATCTGGTCATGGCATAGGTCTTTCAGTTGTGGCTGATATTGTGAAGGCTTATGAAGGTAGCATTCATATTTCAGAATCAAAACTGGGCGGAGCCAAGTTTAAGATGATATTTGATGGTCGGGCATAATTAATTATCTGTATTTTAAATAGAAATTTTTGGATGACGTTTACAAAAGGAACAACAAAGTTATGTGGATGTATGCTTTAAATTTACTCGTCATGGGTATGGGCAGTGTTTTTGCCTTTCTGGGTTTGTTGGTGCTGGCAATGAAGTTGTTATTTCTGTTTAGTGAGAGATCTCAAATGAAAACACAGAAACCTGACAATGAAATAATTACTTATGGCGATGATAAAGTTTTAGTTGCGGTGATAACTGCTGCAGTGCAGCAATATCGTAACGATATAAAGAAATAATAAATCAGCAGGATAGTTACAGGAAAATCATGAATCAAAATTCTTTAAAAATTACTGAACTGGTGTTAAGAGATGCACATCAATCTTTGCTTGCCACCAGAATGAAAATAGAAGATATGTTGCCCATAGCCAAACAGCTTGATGCAATGGGATATTGGTCACTGGAAACCTGGGGTGGTGCAACTTTTGATTCATGCATTCGCTATCTGAATGAGGATCCCTGGGGACGTTTAAAGCTACTTAAAAAAGCGATGCCAAATACACCGCAACAAATGTTGCTTCGTGCTCAAAACATCCTGGGTTATCGCCATTATGCGGATGATGTGGTGAAGGCTTTTGTTGCTAGAGCCGCTGATACGGGTATTGATGTATTCCGTATTTTTGATGCGATGAATGATGTCAGAAATATGAAGTCAGCCATGAAAGCTGCGACAGATTCAGGCAAACATGTTCAGGCTGCTATGTCTTATACTATCAGCCCTGTTCATAATAGAAAATTGTGGCTGGAAATGGCAAAAGAGCTTGAGCAGTTGGGTGCTGACTCTATTTGTATCAAAGATATGGCTGGTTTGTTAAATCCTTATGAGGCCAGTGAATTGGTTGCGGAATTAAAACAGGTAGTTAAAGTTCCTCTTGCTTTACATTGCCATGCAACTACAGGACTTAGTCAGGCAACCATCATTAAAGCAGTTGAAGCTGGTGTTGATATTGTTGATACAGCTATTTCTTCTATGAGTATGACCTACGGACATAGTGCCACAGAATCCGTTGTTGCAGGATTTCAAAATAGTCCCTTTGATACAAAACTACCTTTAGATAAACTAGAGGTGATTGCCAGTTATTTTAGAGAAGTTAGAACAAAATATACGGAGCATGAAGGACAATTAAAAGGCATAGATTCAAGAATTTTAGTCGCTCAGGTACCTGGCGGTATGTTAACCAACATGGAAAGTCAATTAAGAGACCAGGGCGCTGAAGATCGTCTTGATGAAGTGCTCAATGAAATTCCAAAGGTAAGGGAAGATCTGGGCTTTATTCCTCTGGTTACTCCAACCAGTCAAATTGTTGGTACTCAAGCGGTGATTAATGTTCTTTCGGGTGAACGTTATAAAATGCTCACCAACGAAACTCGCGGTGTACTTAAGGGTGAATATGGTGCGACACCTGCACCAGTAAATGCTGAGCTTCAGGCCAGAGTACTTGAAGGTAAGGATGTCATTACAGTTCGCCCAGCTGATTTATTAACCCCTGAAATGGAGAAGATGACAGCTGAACTTGTACAAATTGCTAAAGAAAAGGAATTACAGCTTAGTGATGACGTTGAATTAGATGTTTTAACCTATGCGCTCTTTCCGCAAATTGGTTTGAAGTTTTTTGAAACAAGAGGGCAGGAAAAACAAGAGACACAATTAAAACCTGCAGAACAAGTCAATGGGGCTTCAGCTTCAGAGACAACTGAAAACCAGCAATCTGTTAACCAAAGCTCTTCCTCTTATTGTGTGACTGTGGATGGCAAAAGTTATCAGGTGACGGTTAGTGATGGTGGTGTTATTAACTCTATTCAGTCATCGACTGGAAAAGAAATAATTAACCCGGGACAAAATGCTTCAAATGTTGGTTCAGATGCAAATAATTCATCGTTGGGAAAATTAGAGAATGTCAATGCGCCACTAGCTGGAAATGTTTTTAAAATTAATATTAAACCTGGCGATACAGTGAATAAAGATGACACTCTTATCGTTCTTGAAGCCATGAAAATGGAAACTGAAATTAAGTCTGCATTTAGCGGTGTTATTCATTCAGTTGATGTGAAGGAAGGAGATGCTGTGAAAATTAATCAATTACTGGCATCAGTGGGATCCTGAATATGGATTTGAATACACTCTGGCAAAGTACAGGCTTAGCCAACTTTTCTTTTGGCTCTTTATTTATGATCATGGTTGGCGGTTTTCTTTTATACCTGGCCATTTCAAAAAAATATGAGCCTTTATTATTGTTACCTATTGGTTTTGGAGCAATTTTATCGAATATTCCCTTAGCAGGTATTGCACAGCCAGGAGCGGCTGGAGGCTGGGAAGGAGCTGGCATTTTATATCTTGTTTATAAAATGGGTATAGAAACCGGGGTTTTTCCTTTAATCATTTTTATGGGCGTTGGTGCTCTGACGGATTTCACTGCGCTTTTGGCCAATCCAAAAACATTATTTTTAGGTGCCGCAGCTCAGGTAGGCATATTTGTAACCTTGTTTGGTGCTGTGATGTTGAGCTCCATACCAGGTATAGATTTTAGTATTAAAGATGCTGCCGCTATTGCTATTATTGGCGGAGCTGATGGCCCGACAGCAATCTATGTTGCCAGTCGTTTATCGCCAGAGCTTCTAGGGGCCATTGCTATTGCTGCTTATTCATATATGGCACTGGTTCCAGTGATCCAACCACCTATTATGCGACTTTTTACCACAAAAGAAGAACGTGCCATTAAAATGCCTCATTTACGAGAAGTTTCTCAGAAAGAAAAAACACTTTTTCCTTTAGTGGTGTTAACACTTTGTTTACTTCTGTTGCCAAGTGCTGCGCCTTTAATTGGAATGTTTTGTTTGGGTAATTTACTCAAAGAATCTGGTGTGGTTGAACGATTAAGTCAGGCTGCTCAAAATGAAATTATCAACATAACAACCTTATTTTTAGGACTTGCGGTGGGGACTAAGTTATCAGCTGATAAATTTCTTACGCTTGAAACTCTGGGTATACTTGCACTCGGTGCGTTAGCCTTTGCTATAGGGACTGCATCAGGTATTTTAATGGCCAAACTGATGTCAAAATTTAGTAAAACACCTATTAATCCTCTTATTGGAGCTGCCGGTGTATCTGCAGTTCCCATGGCTGCAAGAGTTGTTAATAAAGTTGGTCTGGAAGAAGATCCTCATAATTTTTTACTTATGCATGCAATGGGGCCAAATGTGGCTGGCGTACTGGGTTCGGCTGTGGCCGCTGGGGTTTTACTTGCTGCATTGGGTTAGGCTTTGTTTTTTAAGAAATAGTCTATACTTAAACTCAGGAGCCTGAGAACGTGAAATGAGATAATTGAAAAACTATTCATTTCAATACACCGGATTGTCTACTGTGGGAGCCAGGTTAAACATAAAAAATATAGTAACTACTCAGTGAGTTGTTACATGTACCCGTAACTGTTCAGGTTGCCTCTAAAATGAGTCAGATCGAGGCAAAAAATGTGAGTATATCCCCACATGGATGTGGGTTATGCAGTTAATGCATGGAGCTATTAACTGTCTCGATTATTTGACCATTTTTGAACGATGAGATGGCTCATTTTAGGGGTAAGCTGAATAGTTACAAAATATATAAATAGGAGTTCATCTAAATGCCAATAATATCTGAAGAGCCCATGTATCAGCTGTTGAGAGCGGGAAAGGTTGAAGAATTTAACCATAAACGAGCAAATGGTAAAAAGGTTGATTTAATTGATTGTGACTTTCGTAATTGTGATTTGCGTCAATTGAATGCTGATGGCCTGGATCTGGCGGGATCCTATTTCCGTGGAAGCGATCTAAGGGGTATTGACTTTAGAGAGGCTAATTTGGAGGGTGCTAGTTTAGCTAATGCCCATGTCTCAGGCTGTTACTTTCCTAAAGCGATTCATCCAGCCGAAATAGCCTTATCTATTAAACATGGCACCAGGCTCAGAACTGAAAAAGTATAGCGTTAATATTATACCTGTGATACCTGGAAATCCCGCATTTCCAGGTATAACGGGTATATAATTTGTAGCCATAGTTATCCTCAGTAAAAATGGCTACAAAAAACAGGGAGTAGTGAAGGGGGCAAAGCTAAGCTGTTTTTTCCAGATGAACCTCTTCATAGTCCAATCCCGCATTGGGGTCATAAAATATTTCAGCTACAAATTCATTTTCAGATTTTCCGACTACCACTGAAACTACCGCATCACCAGTAACATTAACAGCGGTTCTTACCATGTCCAGTAATCGATCGATACCTAAAATAATACCTATACCTTCAGCAGGTAAATTGACCTGTGTTAATACAGTTGCCAAAGTAATGAGACCAACACCAGGTACACCAGCGGTACCAATTGATGCCATGGTAGCCATTAATATGACGGTAAGATATTGAGTTGCCGTCAGATCTATACCGTAGAGTTGTGCAATAAATACAGTTGCTATACCTTGCATGATAGCCGTACCATCCATATTGATGGTTGCGCCAAGCGGTAATGTAAATGATGCAGTAGACGACTTTACACCAATTCGCTTAGTTACAACTTCCATGGTAACTGGAAGAGTGGCATTACTACTTGCAGTCGAAAAGGCAAATAAATGAACTGGTCGCATTTTCTTTAAAAAGGGTAGAGGGTTAAGGCGACCTAATATACTAAGTATGGTTGGGTATACGATTAAACCATGTACAAGAAGTATGATTAAAACCAGTGAAAAATATTTGCCTAAGGATTGGAATGCATCTAATCCCATTTTACTGGTTAGTTGAGAGATGAGTGCAAACACACCATAGGGTGCTAAATACATTAATAAAGTAACAAGTTTCATAATGACTTCATTCAAAGCATTAAACCAACTGGCAACGGTTTTACCTGACTCATTTTGAGTAAGAGAGATGGCTATACCAAATAAAATGGCAAAAATGATAATTTGAAGCATATTTCCTTCAACCATTGCAGCAAATGGGTTGTCAGGTATCAAGTTAATAAGTGTTTGAGTAATTGATGGCGCTTCTTTGGGAACATAGGCTGCGGTTTCAAAATGGGCGCCTACCCCTGGTTCAAAAATTATTGCGGCAGCTAATGCAATTGTAATAGCAATAGCCGTTGTGATTAAGTAAAGTGATATGGTTTTTAGACCCATTCTGCCAAGTTTTGATGGCTCTGTTAAATTGCAGGTACCACAAACCAAACTGACAAAAACCATGGGAACTACCAGCATTTTTAAACTGTTAACGAACAATTTCCCTACTATAAAGAGCACACCATTGGTGACGTATTGATTATAGAGGACACTATCAGTCCAACCAATATTCCTGGCTAGAAGTCCAAAAATAAGGCCTGCAAACATAGCAATAATAATTTTAGCACTAAGAGTCATTTTTTTATTTTTGTTATCCATTGAATTCATTCTAGGTAAAAATTTATGTTTATTTAGGGTAACAGGTTGTTGCTGAGGATAAAACAACTGTCTAAATGATGTGGAATTAATTGGCGAAATAGAGCCAAAACCAAGCAATATATCTCTTTTGGAGTTATATTTAACAAAATGAGAACTTGTTACTTGGGTTTCTTGAGAAATTGAACTACCTTTTGATAAGAACTTATTGAAAATAGAGCAAATTTCACCTTTTGGGATTGTAAATTGCAGCTTCATTGGGTAGTCTGCGATTAATGATATAATTAATGTGTGGAAACCAGGCTTTCCCACTGCCACTTAGTGATAGGAGATTTCTGTGATGGATTGGTTACTCAAAGAGTCCAAGACTTTCAAAAACTACTTTCTGGGTCTTATGACCCTAATTCTAGTAGCTGCCTGTGGCGGTTCAGGTGGAGGTTCTACTACTACTCCAGATAGTGGAGGAGGTACGGTAAATATAATCACCATTGCTCTTACTATTTCAAATACAGATGTAACTCCGGGTTCGCCAGCTACAGTGACAGCAACTGTTTCTGACTCTACAGGCCTTTTAGCTAATGTTGTGGTTAACTTTACTACCACTATAGGTACTCTGGAGCCAGATTCTGGAACAGCCCTGACAGATGCCGCTGGTGTTGCTACCATTATTCTAAATGCGGGCACTGAAGCTGGAGCAGGTACTGTTACTGGAACCCTGTCAACGGGTGAGAGTGACACTGTGAATTTTCAGACTTCCGGAGAAGATACGATTGTCATTGGTGGCATTTCAGTAGCTCTGGGAGCTACTCAAATTTCAGCAGGTGGTACCACCACCGTAACAGCAACAGTTGTTGACGGAAACGGTGCGCCATTTACTCAACCGGTAGATGTTAACTTTTCATCGGCTTGTAGCAGATTGGCAATACCTACTGCTACCATTAGCTCTCCAATAGCTGCAATCAATGGCGTGGCTTCGAGTACCTATCTGGCACAGGGTTGTGTCGGAGATGATGTCATTGATGTATCCACCGATTCAGGTGGTGTCAGTTTGTCTGCAAGTGCAACCTTAAATATTTTATCTGCAGAAGTGGGAAGTATTCAATTTGTATCTGCAACACCTGAAAATGTCGCCATTGTTGGTGCAGGGGGCATTGGTGGTTCTGAAAGTTCAATTATCGTCTTTAGAGTATTAGATACCAATGGAGACGCAGTAAACGGTCAGCCAGTGGATTTCTCTCTGAATACTACAGTAGGCGGAATTGTACTCAATCAAACCACTGCTACCACCAACGCTGAAGGACTGGCTCAGACCATTATTAATTCAGGCACTGTTGCTACATCTGTAAGAGTTACTGCCAGTACTGAAGTGGTCGATCCTGATGATGGAAGTGTTTTGATTATTTCAACTCAATCAAGCAATCTGGTGGTTTCAACGGGTATTCCTGACCAGGATAGTTTCACCCTGGCGGCTGATATTCTTAATCCAGAAGGGTGGGACATTACCGGTACAACAGTAAATATTACCGCAAGACTGTCAGATGCCTTTAATAACCCGGTACCTGATGGTACAGCGGTATCCTTCACGACAGAAGGCGGCTCGATAGAACCATCTTGTACTACAGTTAATGGTGCTTGTGATGTTGTATGGACAAGTCAAAACCCCAGACCAGAAGGCCAAACTCTCGTCGGTAATGCGGCAGCTCCAGAATTATCTAATACCCTTGGACAAAAATTTGGTGGGCGAGCTACGATTCTGGCGACTGCCATTGGGGAAGAATCTTTCCCTGATTCAAATGGTAATGGTCGATTTGATGCAGCTGAAATGGCATTGTTTTTAGGCACTGATATTAGCGGTGATCCCTTTGATTTAGATGAAGCCTTTGTAGACCATAATGAAGATGGCGTATTTAACCCAGAGGTTGCAGGTGGACAAACGGGGGGAGAGTTGGAAACATTTGTGAATTTTGATCCAAATGGCGACAGCAATTTCACTCAAAAAGATGGATTGTACAATGGCGTGTTGTGTTCAATACCCGGACATGCTGGTTGTGCCACAGAATCTCCAAATTCACCAAATTCAATTAATGTAAGACGTAGTCTGGTTCTAATTATGTCAGGCAGTAATCCTCAGGTTGTGACCACTCAAGGAGAAAATCTGGTATTAATTGGAGATAGCTCCGGGGCTGTCTCAATCATTGTAGGTGACTTACATAATCAGCCCATGCCTGAAGGAACTACGGTTGATTTTACAACAACTGCCGGCAGTATTGTCGGGCCAAGTAGTTTTGACTGGCCAAATGATAATCATAATGGTGGACTTGGATTTGGTGTTACAGTTAAAGGTGCGACTACTCCTGCAAATGGAAGTTTATTAGTAGAAATTACTACCCCGGGCGGTTTGGCCACCTTATTGACCGTAGCCAGTATTCAGATCATAATTCCTCCTGATCCTATTAATAGTATTGCTTTAACCATTGACGATCCGAATGTCAGTAATGCTAATCCAAGAACTATCACTGCCACAGTATTAGATCCTGGTGGAGCTCCTCTCGCAGGTGAGCTGGTTACATTTACAACAACGCTTGCTACATTTAACCCGACAGCTGGTACAGCGCTAACCAATGCAAGTGGTGTGGCAACTATAATGATTGAGGCTATCGATGTTGATGGAGCTGGTATTGTTACAGGTGAACTAACAAGTGGGGAAACTGGTACTGTTGGATATGTTTCCGCAGGAGATGGACCACCGCCACCACCATAGAGAGAGTTTTATTGATCCAATAGAGCTGTTTCAATACAACTGTTCCAATATAACTATTTCAATATAACAAAGGCCGATGTATTAGCATCGGCCTTTTAATTTGATTTTTTGTATAGTAACGAAATAGTTGTATCTTATTAAACATTTTCAGGGTTAATCTTAGATGAATATCTCTCCTACAATTTCGCCTGGTCCTGATGAACTCATCACAGTTTCGGATTGGATAAACTGGCTGGAAAAACAATTTTTATTGGCTGATTTGTTCTATGGGCATGGTTCAGATAATGCTTGGGATGAAGCGGTATTTCTAACTTTTTCTGCACTCAATTTACCATTAACCAGTGACGAGAGTTGTTTGGCTCAGATCTTATCTAAAACAGAAAAGAAGCAATTATTATCCTGGTTTAATAAAAGAATCGGGCAAAAATTACCCTTACCCTATATCACGGGTAAAGCTTATTTTTGTGGATTAGAGTTTAATGTTGATAGTCGTGTTTTGATTCCGCGCTCACCTATAGCCGAGATGATAGAAAATTATTTTTATCCATGGTTACAGGTAAAGCCTACCCGGATCCTGGATCTTTGTACTGGTTCTGCTTGTATTGCCATTGCCTGTGCTTACGCATTTCCTGACGCAATAGTGGATGCAAGTGACTTATCCAGCGAAGCGCTTATTGTTGCCGAACAAAATAAATTACAACATAAGTTAAATGAAAGGTTAAATTTATATCAAGGTGATCTTTTTCAACCTTTGCAGGGCAAAAAATATCAATTAATTGTATCTAACCCGCCCTATGTTGATAAGGCTGATATGGACAGCCTGCCTGACGAATTCAAAAATGAACCTGAAATGGCTTTAGCTGCAGGAAACGATGGCCTGGATTTGGTAAGGTTAATGCTTGAACAAGCGGGACATTTTTTAGCAGATGATGGTTTATTGGTGATCGAAGTTGGTAATAGTGCTGAAGCCCTCGAAAACTCTTTCCCAAATGTACCTTTCACCTGGGTTGAGTTTGAAAATGGGGGAGAGGGGGTTTTTGTTTTAACCGCTGAAGAATTAAAGCAGTATTTTTAAAAGGCAGAAGTGAGATACAAGAACCTCGCTCCTCGAAACTGCCCTAATCCAACATTCCATCTTTGATTCGTTTATAACAGGGGCTTCCTCCTATCCAGTAACTCAATTCTTCCGGTTTTTCTAAATCCCATATAGAAAAATCTGCTTTTTTACCAACTTCGATACTGCCAGTTATTCGATCTAATCCAAGAGCTTTTGCGCCGTTAATAGTCATTCCTTTAAGTGCCTCTGTAGGAGTGAGTTTAAATAAAGTAGTTGCCAGATTTAAAGTCAATAAAGGAGATAAAATTGGTGCACTACCTGGATTGGAATCGCTACCTAAAGCGATAGGAAGCCGTTGTTCACGAAAAGCATTAATTGGTGGTAATTGGGTTTCTCTTAGAAAATAAAAAGCAGCAGGTAATAGTACCGGTATGGTATTTGAATTTTTGAGGGATAACACATCTTCATCGCTTAAATATTCCAGGTGATCTACAGACAAAACGCCCAAATTAGCCGCCATTTTACTACCGCCTAAATTAGAAAGTTGTTCGGCATGAATTTTTGTTTTTAATCCAATTTGTTTAGCGGCAATTAGCATCTTTTTACTTTGTTTAAGACTAAAACCTATGCTTTCACAAAAAACATCAACGGCAACGGCCAGGTTATCAGCTGCTATTTGGGGTAATAGGTTATTAACTATCCAGTTAATATATTCATCGGGTTGATTCTTAAATTCTGCAGGAACAGTATGAGCTGCCAGTAAAGTAGGAATAACATCAATTGGAAATCGGTTATTCAATTCTTTGATAACATGTAGCATCTTTAATTCGGACTCTAAATTGAGTCCGTAACCAGATTTGATCTCAATGGTGGTAAATCCACTTTCGAGCCAATTTTTGAGACGTTTTGAGGCTGAGTTAAATAATTCGTTTTTAGAGGCTTCTCTAGTCGATTTTACTGTAGAAACAATACCCCCGCCTTGTTGGGCAATTTCTTCATAACTGGCACCTTCTAATCTTTTGCCAAATTCATTGGCTCTATCACCACCATAAACAAGATGAGTATGACAATCTATTAGTCCTGGAGTGACTAACCGATTTTGAATATTTATTTCATTACTAATGGATATATGCGATGGAATTTCATTATCAGCTCCTATCCAGTCAATGAGTCCATTTCTCACTAAAATTGATGCTGCTCGAGTTTCACCATTCCAGCAGGATGAGCAAGCAGCAAGTCGAGCATGTCTTATCAAACAATCTTTCATATATTCGCTCTGGTAGAAAAAACAATTCTATATCAGGTTGTTATTTTAAACCTTGCCTTAACTTAGAACCAGAGATAATATGAGCTATATTAAATAAATTCCATACGCAGTATATTTACTCTCATAGAGAAGTAAGAGATTATATTTAATGTTATTAAAAATACAGGCTTTATCCTTCCATTAAAATAGTGCTCGTGTAAGAGTGAGAAAATAAATGTCTAAAGTACTATCCAACAGAAAAGTTCTGATAGTTGAAGATGATTACGCCAATCAACGGGTGGCATCCCTTTTTCTCAAAAGATTAGGTTGCATCACGGAGATTGCTGAAAATGGCGCCATAGCGGTAGAAAAAATTCAAGAAATGGATTTTGAAATGATTCTAATGGATTGCCAAATGCCAGTTATGGATGGATTGGAAAGTACTAAAAAAATTAGAGAGCTAGGTCATGTCGAAGTGCCAATTATAGCTATGACCGCAAATATAAATTTTGAAGATCGTCAAAAATGTTTTGATTCTGGTATGAATGACTTTGTTAGTAAACCCATCAATTTAAACGGATTAAAAGAACTCATGCTCAAATGGCTTTCTCCTTAATTTCAGCAACCTCCTTCGCTTACGGCCAATTGATTTTAACTTACATACAGCTTTATAGAGGGATGTCTATTTTCCAATGAATCAATCACTCAAAAACACTCTGCCTGTAAACTCTGTTTTTGCAACCCACCTTTTAACTGACAAAGGCTGGATGCATAATACAAGAGTCACCATAAATGAAAATGGATATGTACAGTCGATAAAACAAGAGCAAAAAGCCGCCTCGGATAAAGTGGTTGATGTGTTATTGCCTGGAGTACCTAATCTTCATTCTCATGGGTTTCAATGGTCAATGGCGGGTTTAGCTGAATATAAATTATCAGGTAAAGATAGTTTTTGGACCTGGCGGGATATGATGTATCAATTTTTAGATAAAATTGATCCTGGTGATTTAAAGATCATAGCGAAAGCACTTTATATAGATATGCTCAAAGCTGGTTATACGGAGGTTGGCGAATTTCATTATTTGCATAATGACTGCAAGGGAAATCAATATGGACAAATCGAACTACTATCTCTGCAAATGATTGAGGCAGCTAGAGAAGTTGGTCTTGGGATTTGCCACTTACCTGTTATTTATCAGTTTAGTGGTTTTGACAAAAAAGTTGCAGGAGATGGACAAAAAAGATTTACTTTATCCAGTGATAAATTTCAGTTGGTGATAGAAAACCTCCGAAAAAAATATCTGAATGATAATTTAGTTACAGTGGGGATGGCCCCTCATTCTCTTAGAGCTGTTGATATTTATGAACTGCCTGAATTAACGGCTAACCTGGCAGGTGACTTCCCTATACATATTCACATTGCAGAACAACTCTCTGAAGTAGAACAATGTAAAGCTGTTTATGGTCAAAGACCTGTTGAATTACTTTATTCCCTACTACAAATTGATCAACAGTGGTGTTTAATACATGCCACTCATTTAAACTCAATGGAAGTTCAATCCATTGCAAATTCAAAGGCGGTTGTTGGTTTATGCCCAACGACTGAAGCTAATCTTGGAGATGGGATATTTCCCCTGCTAGAATTTTATAAAAACGATGGACGTTGGGGTATTGGCTCAGATAGCCATGTTTCAGTGAGCGTGCTTGAGGAGCTTCGCTGGTTAGAATATGGTCAGAGGTTACAACATCAGGGAAGGACTTTATATACAAACCAACAAAATTCCCAAACTTCTTTGAATTTATACCAACAAGCCCTAAAAGGAGGGGCACAAGCGTTGAAATCTGAGGCTGGCGTTATTGAAGTGGGTAGTAGAGCCGATTTTATTGGACTTAAAATACCCGCACAATATCATGGCTTTTCCAGTGATCAAATTTTTTCCAGGTATTTATTCTCTTCAAGAGATAACTGGATTAACGATGTCATGGTTTCAGGTAACTGGCTTGTAACCGATGGCGTTCACCCGCTTGAAGATAAAGCATCAGCAGATCTGGTCAAAGTTTATAAAAAACTAAATCAATGACTTAACTCTAACTATAAAACTGACTATGAAATAGTCCAGTCAATTTCAGTTTGTCCATGCTCTAATAAAGCCTTATTGCATAATGAGAAATGTTTGCAACCTAAAAAACCTCGGTAGGCAGATAGAGGTGAAGGGTGGGGAGCTAAGAGTATCGTATGTTTTGTTTTGTCAATAACAGCCGCCTTCTTTTGGGCATTTTTCCCCCACAATAAAAATACAGCATGAGAACAATTTTGATTCACTATTTCGAGTAATTTGTCGGTGAATATTTCCCATCCTAAAGACTGGTGTGCTAACGGACTGCCATGCTCAACAGTCAATATGCTATTTAGGAGTAAAACGCCCTGTTTAGCCCAGCTTTCGAGACATCCATGTTTAGGTATAGGGCAACCAAGATCTTGTTTCAGCTCCTTATAGATGTTAGCTAAAGAAGGGGGAATATCAATGCCTTGTTGGACCGAAAAACTTAAGCCATGGGCTTGATTGATACCATGATAGGGATCTTGACCAAGGATAACGACTTTTAAATTTTCAGGAGACGTTAACTTTAGTGCTTCGAAGATTTGAGATTGAGGAGGGTAGATAGCTTTACCCTGATGGTTGAGTTCATTTAGCCTGGATAAAATTTGTTGAAAATAAGGCTGACGTTTTTCTTCCGCTAATAAGGGTGCCCAATCTTTTGATGTTTTCACGAATGAATGATCCTCTAATTTTTTATATACTAACAATGAATTACTGAACTTGACTGATTTTGATTCCCTTTGTTTTTAGGTATCGAATAATACTATCATTCCCTAAATAATGAGCGGCACCTACAACAATAAAATAACTTCCTCCCTGACTGATTAAATCATTAATTTTATCTGCCATACGAATGTTGCGTTGTTTAAGTAAAAGATCGTATAAAGAACCTTCTGTCATATCCTTCATCATTGGACTTAACATTAGCTTATTCAGTAAACTTTCATTGCCATCTTGCCACGCATTGAGTAACTCCTTAACTTCATCAGGAGAACCTTTCATTTGTTCAAGGGATTCGGTCAAAAATTTTATTTGTTTTTCCATGCTCATATCATCAAATAGGTTAAACTGTTCAGAAATAGATTCTAATTCAATAATATTTTTATGTTTTTGATGAGCATTCATTAAAAAATGTAAATCGACACCCCATTGTGGGGTGATTTCATTGGTGATTAACTCCAGGCTTACCAGCTGCATAGCAACTACCCAGGGTTTTAAATATTTCACTCCTGCATAGGGCAGATTATGCTTCTTTAAAATAATCTTTAATAAATTTAGTGACTTAGTTGTTAATAAATTATCAAGTACTGTTCCGTTATTAGAGCTGTTTAACATTAACCATCCTGTGGCCTTTAATGCTGCTGATCCTGCAATATCCACTTCAACAACAAGTGATGAGCTATTTTTATAGGCTTGTTCAATCTCTGCATCCAGAGGGTACATTTCTTTAGTGCCGACATGAATTGAGCCAAATAAATAGATCAATGACTGTTCGGTCTCAATTTTCCATAAACTTGGTGCGGCAAAAAGTTGCCCGGGAACTAACCAGTAAATGCCGATAAACAATATGAGTAGTATCTTTTTCATAGGAGTTATTTTTTTAGTGATGCTCAACTGTGCCAAATGATAACAAATTTGCGCGTATTTCCAAGGAGTTTGAGTATAAGTGCCCGGGTTTGATTCCAGAAGGTATAATTTTGAGACTTTTCATATATTTGGTGATATTGTGCTGTCTATTTATTTAAATTGAGGTGTTGTTAAATGGCATTAGTGAATTGCCCTGCTTGTAGTAAAAGAATATCGAATAAAAGTACGGTTTGTCCTCATTGCCAAAGCTCGATCAATGCTGTTGATGACTCTGCTCATGAGCAGGCTATTTATCGAGTGCGCTGGAAAAAAAGTCAACGTAGACAGTATTTATCTTTTTTTACATTATTGATGTTTTTGATAGGTACTGTGTTTTATTGGATGGGGATGGATGATCCAGACCATTGGCATGCAGTGGTAGGCAAAATTCTATTAGCAGCTGGCTTTATTGGATATGCAGTTTTGCGTATTTATCACCTGCTTAATAAGTAATATACCCCTAATCATTCATTATGCCTGTTTCAGTGGGATTTAAAATCGCTTTAGGCAAGGCGTTGATTGTAGCTCATGGTTATTCCCTTAGCAAAATCAAGAACGAAGCATAAAGTGATTTTAAACCCATCGTAGAAGTGCTTGAGCTTCCTCACTTAATTTATAAGGGAACAACCATTACTTCATCAATGCGCCTCGAATTGAGAAAGCTC
>JBFFIY010000064.1:0-25128 GCA_041556195.1 Enterobacterales bacterium | reverse complement strand
CAATACTTTCAATTTCTTGTAAAAATGACATGATGGGCTAATTATTGAGTTAAGGTAATGATCTGATCCTGTAATTTCAATAAAGTTCAAAATTTTTTAGGATATCATGTTATTTTCTTTAAATGCGTGATCCCGCCCTGTCTTACCCTGTTTGTCTGATTAATTCGAGGTTGTTATTGCTAATAATAAATGTTACGATAGATAGTAACTGGTTAGTTTTAAATTCAAAAGATGTATATTCATGATGAGAAAAGGTGAAAAAACAAAACAACGTATTTTAGAGGCTGCGTACCAGATGTTTTGGAAAGGTAGTTATCACAGCGTCCGTGTTGACAAAATTGTCGAACTTGCAAGTGTGAATAAAGCCTCTTTTTATCAATATTTTAAAAACAAAGAACAAGCAGCACTTGAAGGTATCGAACATATGTTCGAGCTGACAAAAGATCATGTTTTTGAAGCTAGCCTACAAACTCATCAAAATCCGATTGATCGTCTGGATGACATTTTTAAACGGATCTACCTGACTCATAAAAATCTCAAAGCTAAAGAAGGTCGAAGTCCTGGTTGCCCATTTGTCAACATTGGGAATGAGCTTGCGACTGACAGTGAGTTGATTCGAACAAAAGTTGAAAACATATTCGATGAATTTTGTACTTATCATCAAAACATCTATGAAGATGCCTATAAACAAGGCTTGACTACAACCGATTGGGATTCGGAAGAAATTGGTCGTCATCTTCAGGGTATATTGAATGGCGCTATGATCAGCGCAAAAGTTAGAAATAACCCGGAAGAAATCCTTAAAGCAGCTAAAGTTGCTAAAGCAGTTATCGGCGTTCCAGTGTAGGAAAATAATGCAGGAAGCAATTTGTTTCTTTAGGTGTGTGATTCTCTTTTGCGTTGTTATAATTCTAAGTTATTCGGAAACTAAAAACTCAACAAATATAACTAAAATTTAATCTACGTTAAATTGCGTTGTCTTCTCTGTGGTAATCAAAATATTTAATAAGTCGGAACGTTCTGCTTGAAGTGTACGATTTTATGCAGGTTTGAGCTCATTTGAAACTCTTCACGCCCTGATGTGTTGCATCAAATAATAAATGTACATATCAAACAAAAATAATTATCAAGAATATTATTCCACCCAGTACTTATAATTCTGTCTTTGAATTTTTGTAAATCAAGAATTTTCAATACTATGATGTAGTGAATAATGAACAAGCCGTTTTAAGGAGGGAAAATATAGAATACAAGATTTCTACTGTGCGCATTCTAATATCCATGCAATTGATTTTACAATCACTCTTGAAAATAATTGGTAAATCATCTCTATAAATATTAATCATTATTTCATCACAAAATACATTCCATTAGATAGTAAGCGTCTTTAGAATATAAGGAATAGCAACGTTTATATTTTTACAATAATGAATGAGCATGCATAGATATATCCTATCCTTAAACGTTAATCATCAATAAATTACAAAATTCACTCAATACGAAAGACAATATTTGTTGAATGCCAGGTGTAGAGTCTAATTTAAAATTCATGCACTTTTCATTTCCTTAAATAATTATTTGTATAAGTTAAGAAATCTAATCAGCTTATGGTTGTAAAAATTATGTCGTGATAACCTTGCAAACTGTTTTGGATGGTAAGTTTGTAAATTTAAATGCGCATTGGTAGTTTAGAGGCAAGAGAGGAGATATGCACTGATAGCATGCTTGTAGGAGTTACTACATTGATTTGTTAGATTATAGATATAAAAGCAACGGCTATAGTTTCGCCTGAATAACGACCTCATTCCTTATTTAAAGAAAAACCATATGGGTTCTGATGTTAAAATTAAATTCAGGGCGAATTTATATAATAGTATAAATTATATTTTGTCACTCTGGAGTCTTTGAAAAACCAACTAAAAATTAACAAAAAATCGATTTAATGAGAAGTTCTATTATTTAACAGAATATGTTGGAAAATTTTTTTTAATAAAGTAGTTTATGTGCTGGAGCTATATTCAATAAAGCGTTAAATCCCAACAGAAATCAAGCGCAAATCCAACAAATAATGAAGTCATTTTACTATTGAAAATAGCCAGAATTTATGAACGTTTTAAGGGGTTTGAAAAAGGATTGAAAGGAGATAAAGAACATGTCAAATAGTATTACTAGATAGTAGTTTTTATCTTCAACGAAAAAATAAATCCTGATAGTGTGTTGTAGTGGTTTTGTTTCGTGGTTGTATGCCTTTTTAGATAGTGTATAGAGACATTGTTTAATAATAACTCGCCTTGGGAATGTTGCTGCAATACCCCCTTTTTTTATTTGAAACCTTGCCATAGAATAAAACTGTATATAGTTTTTGTGCCGAATAGGGTTGTTTCATTGATTTCCTGGGTCTATGTATTCAATGTGTTTAGTTGTTTATTGAATTATATTTTCATAATTCATAATTCATAATTCATAATTCATAAAATTTGTTGTTTTTATGATAAAAAAAGAGTGTTTATCTTGTGTTAAAGTATGTTTTTTATAAAAAACATGGGCTCTTATGTGTTGGTTATTGCCATTCCACTTCCGAAAATATTTATTCTTTAAAGCTTAGTTTTGACAATTTGAATTTGTCAAGAAAACCCCATCTTTTTTTGACTTTTTATGAGAACATTCCATAACAATATTTGACTCCTGAAAATCATAGAATGTCGCATTATGTCGTACCTTTCCCACCTAAATGTCGTATATTTATTACAAAACCAACCATTAATGTCGCATATGTGTGTCAATATTGATCATGTTTATCGACGTTATATGGTGATTATTTTTCTGTATTTGCAAATGGATTTTGTAAGGTGACATAAGTTAGTCCAATCATGATATTGGACATTATTAAGGGAGTTATTGTTGCTCGGAAGAACAGAAATTAGAGAAATTTAAAATACTTAAAATTTGTTATTCGGCCAGTGATTAAAAGCATTAATTTTTCAAAGTTTAATTGAGTGTTTTTTGAAGAGATATTGATGTCTGATTGTGGAGAAATCTATCTGGTGATGGATATTTGTACAGTGAAATTGGTAATATATTATGCAATAAATTTCATATTCTATGTTTTGTCATCATTTTTTTGGGAATGAAATTATTTAAAAATTAGTGTTTAAAATAATGTATGTCGTTGTTTATGCATGTAATTATATATGAGCTAATACTTGTTTTTATCTTGTCTGTGTTTGCGCATATATTCTGTATGAATATAAGTTTATATCCAGAAATTTTCTAGTTAGATGAATGGTATTTGTAGTTGTGTTCTAAATTAAGTTTATGAGCCTTAAAATTCGATGATAAAATCACTTGATTTTGTGTCGAGAGAAATGGAATAAATGTCGTTTTTTATATTTGGGATTTAATGATAGTGTTTTATTTTTCAATCCACTTTTTTTTATAGATGTTTATATATTTTTGTTGGGTTGGTGATGATGAATAAACAGGTGTTCTTCTCAAGTAATCAAATAAAAAAATATTATAATTTGTAGATATATAAGACAAATGCGGCAAGCGTATTTTGAATTATATAAAAAATTATTTTTTGAAAATCTTAATATTCCTTCATATAAATTCACATGTATTTTTATAATAAGTAAATTAATCTTGCAAGTGAAATTGAATAACCCCACATGTTGTACTAATAATTTCACCTTGTCAGCTTTTATGTAGATTTGGACGTTTGACAAGGGTTTACTTAATTAGTTGCAAAAAAAAATTTGTGTGCAACTCATCTCTATGGCAAGTAAATATAGGTCAGGGAATTTAATGCAAACCAAGCAGGTGATTGGCAATTTATTTTGCAGGAAAACCGTTGATATTTATTTTGAGGACAATTAGCGAGAACATAATGAATAATATTGTAAATGATGATTCGAATAACATTGCAGTGGTAGGAATAGGCTGTAGATACCCTGGAGCGGAAAGTCCCAAAAAACTTTGGGAAAATATATTGTCCAGACGACGAGAATTCCGACGTTTCCCTGATCAGCGTTTACCTGTTTCAGAATATTATGATAAAGATCCCAAAGCAGAAGATAAACTTTATATCAACAAAGCAGCTTATATAGATGGTTTTGAATTTGACTGGATCAAACGAAGGATCCCAAAAGCTAGCGTGGAAGCAACAGATATCGTTCAGTGGCTAACACTGGAAGTGGCTGACTTAGCTATACAGGATGCAGGCTACACGAAAGAAACGATGCCTGGTGCTAAAACTGGAGTGGTAGTAGGAAACAGTTTGACTGGTGAACAGAGTCGAGCATCTACGATGAGGATCCGTTGGCCTTTTGTCAAAAAAGCACTTCTTCGTTCAGCAAAGTCTAGAGGTTTATCCAAAAAAGAAGCTGAAGAATTAGCTGAGACAATGGAAACGGTTTACAAATCTGTTTTTCCTCCTGTTACAGAAGATAGCTTACAAGGTGGATTGTCAAACACAATAGCGGGTCGTGTCAGTAATTATTTTGATCTGCATGGTGGTGGTTACAACGTTGATGGAGCTTGTGCTTCATCGTTGTTGGCAATATGTACAGCGGCAGATCACTTACGCTCAGGTAATTGGGATATTGCCATAGCCGGTGGTGTTGATGTGAGTTTAGATACATTCGAACTGATAGGTTTTGCCAAAACCTCTGCGTTAACTCCCGATGATATGACAGTATATGATGAACGGGGAAATGGATTTTTACCAGGAGAAGGATGCGGTTTTGTTGTTCTGAAACGGCTAAAAGACGCCATTGCAGCAGGCGATGAAATTTACAGTGTTATTAAGGGATGGGGTGTGTCTAGTGATGGCAAAGGCGGTATGACAGCACCCAGCAGTAAAGGTCAGTCTCAAGCATTGCAACGTGCTTACAATATGGCAGGGTATAGTCCAGGTGAATTAGATTTCATAGAAGGGCATGGCACCGGAACCCGTGTTGGCGACAAAATAGAATTGGAAGGCATTGGTTTAACGATGGAATCTTTTGGAGAAATGAAACCTCGAAATTGTGGAATGACGTCCTTTAAATCAATTGTTGGTCATACTAAAGCAGCAGCAGGTGTTGGTGCATTTATAAAAACAGTAATGGCTGTAAACCGTCGGGTGATGCCTCCAACTGCTAACTGTAAACGACCAAATCCTGTTTTTGCAGACAAAGCAAAATACCAATATCCGATATTACAGGGGGAGAAACTTGATCCGTCAAAAACTCTCAGAGCGGGTGTTTCAGCAATGGGTTTTGGTGGTATTAATTCCCATATAACGCTTGAGTCACCGAGCTTTTCTCCTTCTATCAAATTCAAACCAGATGTAGATGAAAATGCACTATTAAATAGCACGCAAGAGACAGAATTGTTTGTTTTTTCAGCGGAAAATGTAAACTCACTTAGTAAAAATCTTGTGAAATATTCTGATATTTCGGCTGAAATAAGTATTGGCGAGTTGGCTGATTTGGCCAACCTGTTATCAGAAAATATTGATAATAAGTTACCAATACGGGCAGTTTGTATGGCATCAAATCCAGAGCAGTTATCAGAACGTCTTCAGTTAATTGTACAAAAATTAAGTTCCGAACTGATATCTCAAGGGGATAAATTTGCTGATGAATTAAATGGTATATGGGTATCAAACCAATGTACTTCTAATAAAGTCGGCTTCCTGTTTCCGGGACAAGGTTCTCAACAGATAAATATGGCAAGAGTTCTGGTTGAAAGGTTTGATTGGGCTAAAAAATTAGTTGGTATTGCAGATGAGATAAGTCAGGCTGAAATCGGTGAAAAAATCTCTGATTATTTGTATGGTTCAGTGAACCTGGCAGTAACTGATGAGGAAAAAAGAGAAGCAGCAAAACGCTTGTCAGACACTCAGATTGCACAACCAGCCATTTGTTTAGCATCAATAATTTATGGTAGATATTTACAAAAATTGGGTCTTGAGCCGACATTAGTTGCAGGACATAGTCTGGGCGAATTAACTTCGTTCAGCATGGCTGGGTTAATGACGGACAGAGAGTTAATTCAGCATGCTATCTTACGTGGTCGCGTAATGAAGTCTGCAGGAAATGGAAAAGGTTCGATGGCAAGTATTTTTGCCGGGAAAGAGCAAGTCCTTGATATATTGGAGCAAATAAAGGGTTATGCCGTTATTGCAAATTTGAATTCACCAGAACAGACAATAATAAGCGGTGACATTGAGGCAGTAGAGCAAGCTGTTAAGCTTGCTGCACAAAAAGGATTGGATGCTCGTCAACTTAATGTAAGTGGTGCTTTTCATTCTAAACACATGGATCCGGCTGCTGAATCTTTTGCTGCAAATGCTACGTTAGCCAAGAATGTGAAAGTTGACCAGTGTTCATTATTTACTAGTACTGACGGAAAACAAATAACCGAGTTGCAAGATGTAGCAGATCATTTTGCTAAACAAATGTTGCAACAGGTCAATTTTGTTGACTTGATACGAAACGTTTCTTCTCGTTGTGATTTGTTAATTGAAGTAGGCCCGGGACGAGTTTTGGCAAATCTATCCAAGCGGATAGTCGAGGATACAAATACATCAATATTATGCGTATCATCAACCGCCAACAATGACCAGAATCTGAATGAATGTCTGGCAACTTATTTTATTGCTGGTGGTTCGGTTAACTGGTCAAAACTATATGAAAGCAGGTTGGTAAGACAGTTTGTTCCTGCGTCTGAACGTAACTTTATTGATAATCCATGTGAACGCACTATGTCATTAATGGAAGGGTATGATGAAGAAGAACATCTAGAGGCTGTTGTAAACAACCATGAAGTATTAGAGTCGCAAATTAATGCGGTTAATAACACAGCATCTAACACAGCAACTAAAGAGGATGTTGATCAAAATACGAGTAAAAAAGCAGAGGATGTTTTAATTAGCTTGGTTGCGGACCGGACCGGATATCCGAGCGAGTCAATAATGCCTGGTTCACGTTTATTGGACGATTTGAACCTTGATTCGATTAAAGCGGGTGAATTAATCGCGACCTTTGCCAAACAATATGATGCGGCTGGCAAGGTTGCGGCAAACGACTTTGTTAATAGTAGTTTGACAGATATTGTTTCTGCGGTACTTGGCAGCGCGTCAACAGAAGCCGTTTCTACAAAGGCGGTTTCCGCAGAGAAAGGCACAGCAATAGAAAAGCCTATCTCAGCTGCAGTCAAAGAAAGCACATCAGTCGTAGGATCGTTGCAACCAGCTTTGTTGGTTTTAAAAGAAATGGTTGAACAACGAACGGGTTATCCTCAGGAGACGATTGAGGATACATCTCGTTTGCTTGATGATCTGAATTTGGATTCGATAAAGGCGGGTGAATTAATAGCGACCTTTGCCAAACAATATGATGCGGCAGGCAAGGTTGCGGCAAACGACTTTGTTAATAGTAGTTTGACAGATATTGTTTCTGCCGTACTTGGTAGCGTGCCAACAGAAGCCGTTTCTGCAAAGGCAGTTTCCGCAGAAAAGAGTACATCAATAGATAAGTCTTTATCAGTTGCAGTTAAAGAAACCACATCAGTCGCAGGATTGTTGCAACCAGCATTGTTGGTTTTAAAAGAAATGGTCGAACAACGAACGGGTTATCCTTTGGAAACGATAGAAGACTCATCGCGTTTGCTCGATGATCTGAACCTGGATTCGATTAAAGCGGGTGAACTAATAGCGACCTTTGCCAAACAATATGATGCGGCTGGCCAGGTTGCGGCAAACGACCTTGTTAATAGTAGTTTGACAGATATTGTTTCTGCGGTACTTGGCAGCACTTCAACAAAAGTTGTTGCTGCGAAGACTGTTTCTACAGAGAAAGGCACAGCAATAGGCAAGCCTGTCTCAGCTGCGGTTAAAGAAACCACTTCAGTTGCAGTTTCGTCGCAACAAGCGTTGTATGTTTTAAAAGAAATGGTCGAACAACGAACGGGTTATCCTTTGGAAACGATAGAGGATTCATCGCGTTTGCTCGATGATCTGAACCTGGATTCGATTAAAGCGGGTGAGCTAATAGCGACCTTTGCCAAACAATATGATGCGGCTGGCCAGGTTGCAGCAAACGACCTTGTTAATAGTAGTTTGACGGATATTGTCTCTGCGGTACTTGGCAGCGCGGAGACAGAAACGGTTTCTGCAAAGGCAGTTTCCGCAGAGAAAGGCACAGCAATAGACAAGCCTGTCTCAGTTGCGGTTAAAGAAACCACTTCAGTTGCAGTCTCGTCGCAACAAGCGTTGTATGTTTTAAAAGAAATGGTCGAACAACGAACAGGTTATCCTTTGGAAACGATTGAGGATTCATCGCGTTTGCTTGATGATCTGAACCTGGACTCGATAAAGGCGGGTGAACTAATAGCGACCTTTGCCAAACAATATGATGCGGCTGGCCAGGTTGCGGCAAACGACCTTGTTAATAGTAGTTTGACGGATATTGTTTCCTCGGTACTGGAAAACTCGTCAGTTGCAGTAGCATCTGCACAAGTCACACAGTCAACATCAGAAAATAAAACAAGTGCCACCGAGATGCTCGATGATGCTGATTTATCTGATGACAACTTCATTATTTCGTATGTTGAAGAGGCTGGTGATGGAACATCTTTAAATATCGAAAAAGATACAACTATGCTGGTTGTACATGAGCAGGCACATCAGCATCTGGTTGACGATGTAGTTCGCTCATTTAAACAAAAGGGAATGAATGCGGTAAACAGTCACTATCAAAATGTAGAGGAAATTCACTTAGAGAATGTTAACTATGTGATTGCTTTGATACCGAGATCTGAAGCCAAAAATGAAGATTATCAAAGTAACTTGGTACGAAGTGTTGAGCGTTTGCAATCTGTCGTTAGTATCGCTAATAAGTATCAGCCTGAAAATGTGGCAATTTTACAATTTGGTGGTGGACGTTTTGGCTCTGATTTACTCTCTGGAACACCAGAGAATATCGCTTCATCTAGTTTTCTTAGAAGTTGGTCGCTAGAACGTCCTGCAGTGAAATTGCGGGTACTTGATCTGGCGGAGAATATATCTTCGCAGCAAGTCAGTGATAACCTGGCTTATGATTTTTCCAGAACTGAAAATTACCTGGCTGTCGGTTATGACCGCGAAAATATTCGTCGAGTTCCAAAGGCTATCAGATCTGAGAGCAGTGATTATGTTGCCAGAAAACAAAGCTGGTCGAAAGATGATGTGGTAGTGGTGACTGGTGGAGCCAAAGGAATTACTGCGGAGTGCGTAGTTAAATTAGCCGAGACTGTAAAAGCAAAATTTGTACTACTTGGCAGCTCGCCTTTGCCCACTGATAGCAATAGTGAAATCGTTTCTAACCTGAAACGTCTGGAGAAGATGGGGATAATTTGCAGTTATATACCATGTGATCTTACCGATAAAAATGCAGTAGAAGCTGTTCTGACACAGGTTAAACAACAATTTGGCGCGATTACAGCTCTGGTTCATGGTGCGGGAATTAACTTGCCGCGATTAGTGAATCAGGTCTCGGCCGAACAGGCGTTTCAAGAGATCAGTCCCAAGTTATTGGGTATGAGACACATGCTAAATGCGTTGGCTAATCAACCTCCAAAATTGGTCGTAGGTCTTACTTCTATTATCGGTATTGCCGGTATGACTGGCAATGCATGGTATGCGTTTGCGAACGAGTCTGTTGATCTGCTGTTACGTCAATTTGCTGAACAACACAAGGAGACTACTGAAGCCGTTTCGTTGGGTTATACCGTATGGAAAGAAGTTGGTATGGGACATCGATTGGGAGTAATTGACAACCTGGAAAATTCAGGCGTTGGTGCTCTGTCGGTTAAAGAAGGTACCTATCGATTTTCCCAGTTGTTCCACAATCAGGCGGCTGATCAGCAGGTTGCAATTATTGGAGAGCTGAGTGGATTGGCTACCTGGCAGCAACTACTCAAAGGGCCTGCTGCTGTGAAAGTTAATTATAGGTATGTTGACAATATTATTAGGCAGGAAGCGGAGGCTCTGACCGTTCGAACGCGTTTGAATGAGGAACGTGATCCTTACCTTAAAGATCACAATTTTAACGGTACCTATTTGCTGCCAACGGTTTTTGGTTTGGAAGCAATGGCGCAAGTCGCAACCAGTTTGATGAATGATACGGACGTAAAAATCGTTGAGATCTCAAACATCGGTTTGGAATTACCTATTACTGTTGGGCAGGGAGGCGACACTGAAATTGAAATTCAGGCGCAGATCCAGGCGACCACTTCTGATGAAACGACGGTGACGGTTGGTATACTTACTGAGAATACAGGCTTTGCTTCAGAACATTTCTCTGCTACTTACTTGTTTTCGAAAGTTAAGGCTCAGCCAAAAATTCAAGTGACTGCCAAGACTGATGGCCTGCTTATTCAGCCGAAAATTGATTTGTATAATGGTGGTGGAGTGTTATTTCAGGGAGATATGTTCCAACGAATGGAGAAAGTATATTCACTTACACCATCAACAATTACATTAACGATTAATAGAATTGAGTCGAAACAGATTGCCAAAAGCGCTTTTGCCGATGAACAACAAACATTGTTACTGAGTGATCCGTTTTATCGTGATGTTTTGCTTCAATCGGTACAGTTACCGCTTGCACCAGAATTTGTATTGCCTGTTGCTATTGGCAAAATATCGTTTTATACGCCACATAGTTTTTCAGAAAAAATCAGGTTTGTACAAACGACTGTTAAGGAACATATAGGTAGAGATTATCTTTGTGATGTTATCGTGAGCGATGAACATGGTAATGTTATTGAACAGCTATCTGACTATAAAGTCAGAGCTTTGCAAAAACATAGTTTGAATGTAACGCCGGAGCAAATCTCAAGCCTGGCTACCCTGGATCAGTTAAATATCAGCCAACTTCTTGAGAGTGCTTTTGAACGATTGAATGTGCATAAGAAACCCTCGATTAGTATTGGGTATACACCTGGTTTACAGCAACATAGCAAGGAACAGCGTCACCAGATGGAGATCCCATTTATTGAACAGGCTGTGAGTCAAAGCATTGAAAACCCTGTTACAGATAAGCTTAAAATATATTGGAACGATGAGGGAAAACCTTGTCTTGGCAATGAACAGTTAACGGAACATGATATCTCTATGAGCCATGATGAAGATTACTGTATTGCCCTGTTTGGAAAAGGAGAACAGGGTTGCGACATAGAAATTGTTAAACAGCGTTCTCGTGAAGATTGGCAAGGCCTGTTGGGTAACGCCCGTATGAGTTTACTTGATGAACTGGTTGAACAGGGCGATCAGGTTGCTATTGCTGGTGTGCGGATTTGGTCTGCTATTGAAGCTGTGAGAAAAATGAATGTTGCCAATGTTAAAGAAGTTTTATTGGCGCAATATAAGGCTAATGAAGTGGTACTTGAAGTTATTTCTGATAACAAGATGCACCATATTTTGTCGGTCCCGATCACTCTGGTTGTTGGTGATGAGCGCGTCATATCGACCAACATTACTCATAACGAAAGTATCGCAAAATTTTCTCATGATATTGGTAAAACCACGCTTGAACCTGAATCGACAAGCTCACTCTCATATGACGCATCAACAGATCAAATGGTGTTTGAGTATGATTTACAAGTTGGATTCAAGGAATGCGGTAATCTGAGTCGAACGGTCTACTATACCAGCTACCTGCAATGGGTTGGAAAAGTCAGAGAGCTCTTTATGTCAGACATTGCCTCTGAACTGGTGCCACAGGTAGCATCGGGTGATTGGGGACTTGTAACTAACTGGGCTGAGTTAAATATTTTCAATGAAGCAAAGTGCTATGACAAAATCAAAGCGCGGTTCAGACTTGGAAAAGTCTATGACTCAGTAATACCGCTTCACTGTGAGTTTTTTAAAGTTGAAGACAATGGAAATCTTCTTCCACTAGCCCACGTTACGCAGGAAACAACCTGGGTAGAAATTATAGGACATGGTCAGGTAATCCCTGCTTTATTCCCACCATATTTTAAAAACTTTTTAGATAAAACAGATGCCAAATCTGCGCTTGTAGCAGGTAAAGATGCGCTCATGCTTGATAAGGGACGTATTTTGTATCAGGCGAAGGCTGTCCCGGGAGGAAATAAAGCGTTTTTCACTGGCGACTTCAATACCTGTTTTGAGGATGCGAATCTGGTTGGAAATATTTATTACGCAAATTATTTCATCTGGCAGGGACGCGTTAGAAACAATTTCTTGGGTGAGGTAATTCCTGATTTTCTTAAGGGAGTTGGTGAGCAGGGGGAGCTACTTTGTATACGCAGTCGTATGGATTATTTACGTGATGCGATGCCATTTGATCAAATTCATGTATCAATGTCCCTAAAATCATTACATGAGCATGGCGCTGTGCTTGGCTATCAGTTTTACCGAACTTTGGAGGATGGAAAATACGAAAAGTTATCTGTTGGAGAACAAGAAGTTGTTTGGGTTAACCGTACACCTGAGGGAGTACCTGTTCCCGCTCAACTACCTGCAGTTTTAAAAGATAGATTACAAGTAAACGAACAAGTTATCACGAGAGAAGTTGCTTAACTTTTTCAAGTGAGTTTGTAGGAGTCCCCCTCAAAAGGGGGACTTATTTAGTAACCGAGACGTTATTAATGTAGTTCATCTATTTTATTTGTAGATGATTGGGGCTATATGAATTTTGTTTCGATTTAAATTTAAACGAGAGTATAACAATTAATCAGGTGTTTCTCGTTTATTAATATTAATACATTAGAAGGAATATTTTTATGACGTTAGGTATCAAGCAACCAGGAAGAGGGGCTTTTGTTGCTACTGTTATTTTATCTGTTCTGCCTGCAATAGGTAGTGTTCAAGCGGAATCAACTGATATTCAATTTATTGATGTTGTGCCAGATATAGGTGTTTCATATGAGCGTACAGCTTCTGAATCCGAAACGATTTGGCAGGCACTTAAGGCGCAAGAAGTATTGGCAGCTATTGACATTCCATTTATCCCAACAAAATCGAGAGGGGATGTTGGAGTTGCAACTTTTGATTTTGATGGTGATGGTGATCTGGATATTTATGTTACTAATGGTCCTGGTAGCAGTAATAGCCTCTATCAGAATCAGTATGCTCAAACTGGAAATGTTACCTTTGTTGATGTAGCAGAACTGGCTCAGGTAGCAGCAGCGAGTCAGGACAGTACAGGGGTTTGTTTTGGCGATATAGATAATGACGGTGATAGTGACCTTTATGTTTTGGGAAATGCTGAATCTAATCTGTTATTTGAAAATCAGAGTGACGGTACATTTATCGATATTACCCTGTCAAGTGGGCTAAGTGGAGGTGATAACACTTCTTCAAGTTGTAGTTTTGGCGATGTTAACTCTGACGGACGTCTGGACGTTGTAGTAGCTAACTTATTTGATTCATTGGAGCACCGTCTTCCAATCATGCTTCACGATTTCTCCTATCTGAATTCGCCTAACCAGTTATTTGTAAATGCGGGTCAGAATGTATTTGAAGACAAGAGTGAGAGTTCTGGCATACAGACCGTCGCCGGAATTACCTGGGCGATTGCCCTGGTGGATTATGATTTAGATGGTGATGTTGATTTGTTTGTAGCGGACGATCAAGGTGCTAAAAGCCCGGCAAAGAATGGTGGAGAAGATATAGGTCTGTTGCGTTTATATGAAAATGACGGCAAAGGCGTATTTACTGAAATGACTCATCAGGTGGCTGGAGGCCGTTTTGGTGCGTGGATGTCGCTCTCTTTCGGTGATTTAAACGGCGATGGATATATGGATATCTTTGGTTCGAACGTAGGTGATTATTTTGGGCAGGCCATGGCGCCGGTTCTGGATTTTGTGCCTGTTCTTGGAGACTGGAACTCTGGATGGTTTTTGGGAGATGAGAGTAGTAATTTTTCTTACCCTGGATTAGGAGATTTAAAGGCAACTCCTTTCGGTTGGGGAAGTAGCATTGTTGATTATGATAATGATGGTGATTTAGATATTATCTATCAGGGAGGATGGGAAAACGGAGTTTCTGTTGATGCATCAAATCCTGGTGCCGTCTTGAAAAATGATGGTTCTGCAAACTTTTCTCGTGATGAGCAAGCTTTAGCTAACTCTACCGATCATGCACGTCGTATTGTTCATGGCGTGGCCACAGGTGACTTAAACAACGATGGTTTTATTGATGTGGTTTCTGCATCTAGCGCCAATTGGCCTGCTGCAGCACCTTTAATAAACTACTTTGGAGAACAGGGTCCGGGTTTTGGTGGCCCCTTTGATGGCGATGCCAAATTTATGCCTACTTTTACTCCGGTAGATATGAATGATTTGTTCAAAGGACTTATCTGGAATCAAATTGATCTTGAAAATGGCAGCCTCTCAATTGAAATAAACTCCGGTGATAACGGTAATCATAGTGTAGCTGTCAAATTACTTGGTACGCAGGGTTTAACTAGTGGTGGTAGAGTTAACCGAGACGCCATTGGTGCCGTGGTCACATTCAAACCACGAGAAGGCAAAACGGCGATGAAACCTGTTCTCAGTGGTGGTAGCCATGCATCCTCACACAGTCTCGACTTAACTTTTGGATTAGGTTCACAACGCAATGGCACGGTTGAAGTGCTGTGGCCAGGCGGGGTACGTAACCGTTTATACAAGGTTAGAGCTGATGAACATGTCGAAATTCCTGAAATTCCCTGTAGCTTCGATGATGCATCGCTTGGATTTCATGACTATTTATATTGTGTTCAAGAATCTTTAGTCGAATTGAGAGCTGCTGGTGAGTTAAGCAGTGTCATGAGCTTTCGTCTGCTCTTTAGCGCGGTTCGTTCTTATCATACTGAGAGCATAATGAAACGCGGTAGTCGCATAAGTTTTGAAAATCTGTCAGAGAAGCTCGACTTTGCACATAATACTAATGGAGGTGAAGGTCAAGGTGGTGTTGCCTGGTTAGATTATAACAACGATGGCGAGCTTGATGTATTTATGACCAATGGTCGTGGGTATGAGAATGTTTTATTCGAGAATAATGGAGATGGTACTTTTAGCGACGTTAGTGAGCATGCTGGAATTAAAAATGGTTTGGGTAATTCTGGTGCACTGGCCGGTGATATTGACAATGATGGCTACCCTGATTTGTTTCTTACTGGTGCTGGTGGTTTATTTACACCACAAGCCAGTGCAGTCAAGCTGTATCATAACAATGGGGACGGTACATTTAGCGATATTACCGCTGGCGCGGGCATAAATGGATTGATTACCAGTTGGGGAGCAGCGTTTGGAGATGTCAATGGTGATGGTTATGTTGATTTGTTGGTAACTACTCCTGGAAGTGTTATTGATCAACGCCAGGAAACCAACAAGTTTTTCTTGAATAACGGAGATTTAACCTTTACCGATATCAGTTCTGATATCGGTGTTGACAGCGCATTTGGCGGTTGTTTAGCGGGGTTTAGCGATTACGACAATGATGGCGATCAGGATATATTATTGGGCAACTGCAACGAGATCCATCTTGACATTGTGCCTCTCGAGCTATTTAGAAATGATGGCGATCTGAATTTTGTTAATGTTACTGAAGAGGCAGGACTTAATCGTAGGGGCGCCTGGATGGGGCTGGCAATAGGCGATTACGATAATGACGGAGACCAGGATCTCTTTGCGACAAATTTAGGGAATTTTCCAGGTCTATTTGTTCATCCCGTTTTTTATGAAAATAACGGTGACGGTACCTTCTCTGATGTTACTGAAGCGGTAGGTGTCTCCGAGAATCTATTTGGCTGGGGAGCGACGTTAACCGATTTTAATAATGATGGATTCCTGGATCTGTTTTATACCGGTAGTTTTCCATTTGCGCCCTTTAATATGACTGGACCACTAGTAAGCCCGGGCACTCTGTATGTTAACAATCGCGATAAGACGTTTACCAATAAAGATCATTGGTTTGGTATGGATTTAAGTGACCAGTTTACATCAGGCGTTGCTGCAGCAGATTATAATCGGGATGGTTTTGCCGATCTGGTGATAGTATCCGGCTCTCTGTCAGAGAGCGGTTCCCTTATGGATCCAAGAACTGACGGACACCCAATTTTATTGGCTAACAAAAAGAATGACAATCACTGGGTGACGATTAAAACCGTTGGTGTAGAAAGTAACCGCGGCGGAATAGGTACCAAAGTAGAGGTGAAGTCGGGTGACTTGGTGCAAGTTAAAGAGGTGAGGGCGGGTTCGAGTTATCTCTCAACTGAATCCCCCTGGTTGACCTTTGGCTTATATCAAAATACCAAAATCGATTCGATAAAAGTTTATTGGCCTTCAGGACTGGTTCAGGAATTTGAGCACTCTAATTCATGGAACGTCGATGCTACTTACAAAGTCATCGAAGGCAGCCGCATTAAATTGGAACGCTAATCAATTTTTCTTGCGAAGACAGGCATCGTATCGATATCAAAATGATGACTTGATGCCTGTTGTTCTCTTTTGGGGCCATGATAAATATTTACTCATGAGGAACGGTTTTGTTGAAACCGGATCCCTGGTTTAGCTTGTCTTGTCATCAATACCATCTGAGACCTTCGATAAATTTTTTCTACAGATTATTAAGGATCAAAATTATGTTGAGAAATACCAAAAAGATTAAGACAAATTCACTGACCAGAGTAGTTAGAGGCGCTGTTGCCGGCACTTTAATTGTGGCTAGTCCACTCCCTTTTGCTGACGTGAAATTCACTGATATTGCTGCGGATAACGGCGCGGGTATTGATTATCGTCGTACCGCTTCTCCACGCGATGCGATATTGACAGCATTTAAGCAACCAGGACAAGTCTTGGGTATGCAAGATGTTCCACTGACACCAGGGCAGTCGCGAGGAGTGCCAGGTGTAGCCATATTTGATTATGACAACGATGGAGATCTGGATATTTATGTTACAAATGGCCCTGGAACCGCTAATAGCCTTTACGCTAATCAACAACAGGAAGAAGGTGATGAACTCTCGTTTGTTGATAATGGTGTAGTGGCAGGTGTGGCTGCAACCGGGCAAGACAGTAACGGTGTTTGTTTTGGTGATATTGATAATGATGGAGACAAGGATCTTTACGTGTTGGGGGCGAGTACACCCAACCAGCTTTTTGAAAACCAGGGCAATGGTACCTTCATTAACATTTCCGATGCCAGCATGTCAGGCGGAGGTAATAAAAATTCAGTCGGTTGTTCTTTTGGCGACGTAAACAATGATGGATTTCTTGATCTTGTGGTGGGCAACTTATATGACAGTTTCGAGAATCGTTTGGCAATCATGGTTCCCGGGTTTGGTGATCTCAAAGAGCACGATACACTTTTAATTAACAAGGGTAATAATATTTTTGAAGACAAAAGTGTTGAGTCTGGCATTGAAAGTGTATTAGCAGCCAGTTGGTCGATAGCCATGGTTGATTACGATAAAGATGGTGATATCGACATTATCTCTGCTGATGATCAAGGTACTCGGTTACCTGCTGAAGTTGGAGGAGTTGATCTGGGTTATGTGCGCGTACTGCAAAATGATGGCCAGGGAAAATTTACCAATGTCACTGACTCTGTAGGCACCAACGTTGCTGGTGATTGGATGGGACTCTCTTTCGCTGACTTTAACAACGATGGTAATCTTGATGTGTTCGTCACCAATATTGGCGACTATCTGGCTACTGCGGTGGGAGGGGCTGTTGGATTTCCGTTAGGAGTAAATCAATGGTCTAGTCGCTGGTTTTTAGGGCAAAATGACGGAACTTTTACCGATCCAAAAGTAGGAGAACTTGGCACTACACCGTTTGGTTGGGGTGCTTCCTCGGCTGATTACGATAACGATGGAGACATTGATATCATATATCATGGTGGTGCCGATATGGGCATTTTGGTTGATGCGACAAATGCCGGGGTCATTCTCAATAATGACGGCAATGCGAATTTTACCCGAGATGCAGAGGCGCTAGAGCAATCTACTGAACATAGTCGAAGGAATGTTCAAGGAATGGCCGTTGGTGATCTAAACAAGGATGGTTTTATCGATATAGTTTCCGTTTCGAGCATGGACTGGCCTCAAGCTTTTCCTTTGGTACCCATCGTTCCACCTGCAGCAATGCTTGGTGGTCAGTTTGATGATTCTGCTTTTATTATGCCTACGTTTTTCCCACTGGATCCTGTGAATCCTTTCGCTGGTTTTAGCTTCAGCGGTATGGAGCCAGTAAATGGCACCCTATCAGTTGAAGTGAGTAGTGGCGGTGATTCCAATCAATCAGTGAGCATTGAGTTGCTTGGTACTAAAGGACTCACTTCCAGAGGTAAAGTTAATCGGGATGGTATTGGCGCTATCGTTTCATTCACTCCTAAAGATGGTTCAACCGCAATGAAACCAGTTGTCAGTGGCGGTAGTCATGCTTCCTCTGACAGCCTGGAAGTGGTGTTTGGTCTTGGTGAGTCGCATAGGGGTACTCTGGATATACTATGGCCGGGCGGGCATAAAAATCGTTTGTATAACGTTGTTGCTGGTCAGCGTCTGATAATCCCTGAGATCCCATGTAGTTACGAAACGGATGTGAAATTTGCTGAATATAGACGTTGTGTTGTTGATTCGCTTTCATCATTGGTGAATCAGGGAGCAATTGACTCAAAATCACGTGTTCGTATGTACCAGAGTGCAATACGCGCCTACACAACGCTTCGATGAGGAGATGAGCTACAGACTTTTTTAAGGATACGACTCCTGCTACGGGAAAAAGATGAAATGCCCTGCTTTCGGGTGGGGCTATGGTGTCAATTTTCCAGTGTTATTTTCTGAGTTGCTTAACGAGAGTTGATAATTTTTGTTCTTTATTTGAGATGGGAATAATGAAAAACCAGAAGGTAGCAATTAAGAGGTGGTTGGCTTTTTGATGTTAAGAGTCACCCAGATTTATCCTGGGATTTGTCTGGTTGAGGTTGTTCAGGAATGTTATCAGGGCGTTTTACTTTAGATATTAATCAGCCAGATGGCTATTCAAAAACTAACAAGGAGCACAAAATAAAATTAATAAAATTAATAAAATTAATAAAATTAATAAAATTAATAAAATTAATAAAAATATAAAAAATTGACCTGTCTACTGATGGGTTATTAAATAGTTTGGAACAGAAAGGTGCTTCTGGTGAAGCACTGTGTTGAGAATCAATAAACTCAATTTTCTGTTTAGTAAAAAACATCTGAAATTTAAGAAATATATTGATAATTAATTATGGAGATTATATGAAACTTTCAACCCTTTTAAAAATTGCACTTTCCACCTCAATCACGGTGGGTGCAGTTGCTAACACTTTCGCTGATGTTGGTTCGACCAAGTCTGGTGACTATACGCGTAATTTTTCAGTTAAGGCTGAACTTGCAACAGGCCCCAATAAATTTTTGGACGGTCCTATACGCGATCATGGTGTTGTTTTTGGTTTTCCTTTTGGCACGCTTGGATTTGCTGAACTTGGGGAATACAACCCTGGAGCAGCGCTAGCCAATCCTTTAACTAAAGATACTCCTGATGAAGCGATTCTTGCAACTTTCATGGATCCACTATTCATTCAGCTTCTAGGATTTGATCCCTCTGATATTGATTCGACTTTCCTTAACGTGCCCCTTAATGAAGTTGCTACAGCTACAAGGGTGGCAACTCCACAGGGTCCTGTGGTTGTAACTAAAAAATTACCGGGTATGTTCGATAGCCCACCTTTTGAAGCAAATATAGCGGCACCTCATGGTCCGATTACGCTTGGCCAATGGAAGCAGGCAAATGGTCGAGCTAACATTCAGTGTATAGGTAATGATTATGCAACTGTTGAACTTCGCATGAAAAACCTTGTACCAAATCGTTCATACACTATTTGGAGTGGTAATATGAACTCCGTTACGGTTACCTTTAACCAACCACTTGGTGGAGCACCTTCTGCTGTTACTTCGGATGAGGACGGAAAAGCTCGTTTTTTCCGTGAATTGAATTTCTGTCCTCTTGATATCGTTGATAATGCAGATGGTTCTCAATCACAAATGCTCTTTATTATGGTTTTATTCCACTCTGATCACCATACTTATGGTGGTATTTTCGCACCTAACAGTGACAGTCGCTTTGGCGGTACAGTTGCACATGTGCAGTTACATTTTCCAATTGTGGGCGAAAAAGTCGAGTAGTTTGAACAAGACTGTAGTTTAGAATTAAGACAGTCACAAGAAACGAAATACTCACCAACGAGTCAATACTGTTGGTGAGTATTTAAAGCCGGTTTGAACCGAGAATCACTTAAATTGTACGCCAGTATTTAGCAGTAAAAGCAAAAACTAAGTTTACAAGATATTAATTTGACGAGATCAACCTTATGATCATAAATAAACAATCAATGCACATTGACCAACCAGTCGGTGTAGACCCTCTATTTTTGGAAGCGGAACATTTAGCTAAAGATTTTTCTTTATTTTCTAAGCAGAATAGTTTTGACTTTTCAGAAGATATCGAAGGCTTGTTGGACAATGAGACTATTCAAATTAACAGAAAAGCTTTGTTAAAATTGAATGTTGACGAATACGTATCTAAGGTGATTTCGCCTACTTTGGATAAAAAACGGCCTGGCGCAATGCGTATCATTGCTGATTTGCAAGGAAGAATAATTGCTCAAAATCAAATAGGGCCGTTCTACAGAGCAGAAATAGAACTCGATTTTGGTACTCGTTCTCGTCGTATTGGAATTATTGCTCAGGAGCGAACAACTAAGAACGGTGCATGGATGTCAGAACATCACATAGCCGCTTGTGATGCAATGCGTCAGTTTGCTGAATTGTCGATACCAATAGTGTATCTCATTGACACTCCTGGAGCAGATGCTGGTGAAATCGCCAACAGAAATAATCAAGCTCACAGTATTTCTCAAGCCATTGCCGAAAGTGCTAATGTTGACGTACCCACAGTAGGAATTGTTATTGGAGCAGGTTACTCCGGGGGGGCTATCCCTCTCGCTACCGCTAATGTTCTTTTGTCATTACGAGACGGTATTTTTAATACAATTCAACCTCAGGGATTGCAGAGCATTGCTCGCAAACACAACTTGTCGTGGCAAGAATGTGCTAAGTCTGTGGGGGTATCTCCTGAAGAGCTTTTTCATTCTGGTTGTATTGATGGAATCATTGATTATTCACCATCAGATAAAGATGCACGCCAGCATAATCTTCGAAAAGCTATTGTTAGTAGCATAAAAGCAGTCGAATTTGCAGCCGTTAATTTTGTTAGAGAGTCCGACAATCTGCGTAAGCATTATGAACGCAGCCTGGAACGTTATGTGGGACCATCGAAAAACTTACTTGTATTAAAGCAAAATGCCAATATGGGATTATCTGATACTCCGACGATGCATCACAACATATTTGGAGTTAGTTATCGTTATTTACGTTACCTGACTTTACGTTCTCGTATTCATTCAATTTCTATAAAAGAGTATGGACGCTTGTCAAAGGTGAGTGTTCCAGAAGGAGATTTGTCGAAGCGAATCCAGCAAGAACAAGAACTTATATTTAAGACATGGTTAGCAAATCCAGACAAATTGGTGTACGACGATGAACTGTGTGAATTTTGGAATAATTTCAGCAGCAAGCGAGATGAAATTCGCGAAGAACGTAATGTGTTAAAAAAACTTATTTTGGGCGAGCCTAAAGAAAATTATAAAAAAGCTAAGAAAGCCCTGCTATTCAATATTGGTTGGTCTTTATATCACCGTTGGAAAAGTAATGCTGCGAATAATTTCAAAGGTCTGATACATTATCTCGAAAATTTACCTACCGATGTAACTTTAAAGGAATGGCCAGAATTGCACAAATTAAGCGTACTGGCTGTGGTAGAACATGATGAGTTGCGAGAGGAATTTATCTGGCAGTGTTTTAACATTTTGATATTCAACGCATTATACGACAATGTAGTCGGAAATTTAGACTCAATTGCAAAAGAGGCTATGAGTACTAAAAGCCTTTCCAGAGATTCAATAGATCGGTTACTGCATAATTCGATTGATAATGCCATTTCCAAGCAAGAACGAGCGAAGGATAAAAGTAAGTTTTATAAATGGTTAAAGTATTTTATATCCCAATCAAATCGTGGTGAATTACTGACTCGTGTTGAGCAATGGAAGAGTGTAGGTTATCCACAACTTAATGATAGCCTATTTGTAATATTGACTTACTTTTTTGAGCGTTTACTTCCTGAGTATTTCGATAAGGAAGAAGACAAAGAAGAGTACTCAGGTACAATTAGTCCTGTACGCATAGGACGTCGGAAGGACTTTTGGAATCGCCTGACAATGGGTTATCAGGATTTATTGATTCAGAAGGTACTAAGTGAAGAGAAACGTGCGGGTAAAATGTCCTGGCAAAATATTATTGAGAAGTTCTTCACACAGTTTAAAGAAAGTAATGAAGATAAAATGTCTGCAAACCTTCTAAATTTTCCTGGGTTTCGCCAGTCTATTGAAGATGCGTTGGAGCGTAATATACGTCCTAGTGGTTTAATTACAGGAATTGCTGATTTTGAACATAAGGATCAGCATATGCATGTTGGTGTTGCGGTTTCTAATACAGCATTTCAGGCTGGTGCTTTTGATATGGCCAGTGCAGAAAAATTTTGCAGCCTTCTAATTGAGTGTGCAACACGAAGAATTCCGGTGGTCTGTTTTATTAGTTCCGGTGGTATGCAAACAAAAGAAGGCGCTGCAGCATTATTTTCCATGGCTGTAGTGAACGATAGAATAACTCGTTTTATTCGAGATAATGAATTGCCTGTTTTGATGTTCGGCTTTGGAGACTGTACTGGTGGAGCACAGGCAAGTTTTATGACCCATCCGTTTGTACAAACTTATTATCTGTCAGGTACTAATATGCCATTTGCCGGTCAAATGGTAGTACCCGCATACTTGCCTTCAACTTCTACGCTATCAAATTATTTATCTAAAGTACCAAATTCAATGATCGAACTTGTTCACAATCCATTCAGTGAGACTCTTAACCAACAGTTAAGAAGTATCGATCCGTTGATACCTTTACCCTCGAGTAATATAGAAGATATCATTTCAAATGCGCTTTCTGCTTTGCTTCCTGAAATGGAAGTTGAAGTTGAAGAGCTTGTACAAGATGATCCTCGAAGCTTAATGAAACCGATAGATAAAGTGTTAGTTCATGCACGTGGTTGTACCGCTGTTAAACTTATTCGAAAAGCACATGATAACAATTTAAATGTTGTCCTTGTTGCTTCAGATCCCGATATGAAAGCTGTGCCAGCTGATATGTTAAAAGAGGGTGATAAGTTAGTATGTCTGGGGGGGAACACATCTGATGAAAGTTATTTAAATGCCTATTCAGTTTTAAAGATCGCAGAATATGAAAAAATTGATGCGTTACATCCGGGAATAGGCTTTTTGTCAGAAAGTCCTCAGTTTGCAGCATTATGTGTTAATAATGGAATTAATTTTATCGGCCCCAGTGTTGCCAGTATGACAACCATGGGAAATAAATCAAACGCCATCAAAACTTCACAGGTAAATGGTATACCGGTAGTACCTGGTAGTCACGGGATCCTGACTGACGCCGAACAAGCGGTAAATGTCGCGGACGAAATAGGTTATCCAGTGCTACTGAAAGCTGTACAAGGTGGTGGTGGTAAGGGGATACAAATCGTCGAAAGTAATGACGAGATGCTGAGTCTGTTTCAAAAAACTGCCACGGAAGCAGCAGCAGCTTTTGGTAACGGTGACTTATATCTTGAAAAATATGTTACCTCTTTACGTCATATTGAAGTTCAATTGTTACGAGATAAATTTGCTAATAAAAAGGTGTTGGGTTTACGAGATTGTTCAGTTCAACGTAACAACCAAAAAGTTATCGAAGAATCAAGTTCAACAATGCTACCGCAAGAATTAAAACAAAAGGTGTTGGAATATACTCGAATATTAGGAGATGCGACAGATTATATAGGAGCTGGTACCGTAGAATTTATTTATAATCTCGATGCCAATGAAATATATTTTATGGAAATGAATACTCGTCTGCAAGTCGAACATCCGGTAACTGAAGCCACTTCTGGTATTGACATTGTAAGCGCCCAATTCGATATTGCTTCCGGCCGGTCTATCGAAGATCTTATTCCCGTTGAAGAAGGTTATGCTATGGAAGTAAGGATAACTGCAGAGAAAGCCGAGTACGATAACGAAGGAGTTTTACAATTAGCGCCTTATCCCGGTTTAATCACCGAATGTAAAATGCCTGAAAGCGAACACGTTGAGGTTATTTCAATTGCTGAAAAGGATAAAGAAGTATCACCTTATTATGATAGCTTAATTGCGCAAATTATTTGTCGCGGTAAAAATCGAGAAGATGTTATTAACAAATTATATGATTACCTCAATCTGGTAGTGATAAATGGCATTTCGACTAATATTCCATTACTTAAGATGATTTTAAAAGATTCTACTTTTACTGAAGGAGTTTACGATACAGGTTATTTGCCAAAGTTTATGGCGGAACTGGATGGTAAACAACTGATTGCTGAGATGGAAGCAACTATTGAGGCCAATGAAATAGATAGCAACTCAATAAGTATTGCTGAAAGCAATGATTTAAAGGTATTAGCTCAAAGTCCTGGTATTTTTTACACATCTCCAGCTCCAGATGAACCTGACTTCATAAAAGAAGGCGAAATAGTTACTGTTTCTCAGACCTTAGGGTTGATGGAAGCAATGAAAATGTTTTCGCATGTTGCTCTAAGCTCTTTAAACCGTAGAGGCGCAGAATTATTTCCATCCAATAAAAAGTACCGTATAGAACGAATTTTAAATAGCAACGGCCAACAGGTTTCAACTGGTGATCTGTTATTTGTGGTGTCTCCGGTTTGAGTTGATTTAACCTGAGTTCGGGATAAGAATAGTCAAAATTCTGTTAAATATAGGTATGTTATAAACAGATGAAAGTTCAAATGCTTTTATTACAGAATAAAAACAGATCCAGTGTAACTAGTTTAGTGGTTATCAAGGCGGACTAGCGTAGCAATAGAGTGTTTTTGGTAGCTAGTTCAACGCAGAGAACCGCTAAAATAGTT
>JBFFIY010000063.1:0-25298 GCA_041556195.1 Enterobacterales bacterium | reverse complement strand
TGGTGGACAGGGATTACCCTATTCTTTAGGAATTGCAATCACTGAGGCTATTTCATCGGCAAATTCTGGCTGGGGTATGTATGCCGGGCTTACATTGGGGGCGATTGAAGCAATAGAAGCCCATGGTACAGAACAACAGAAGAAAACCTTTTTATCTAAAATGATACCAGGGCTTTGGACTGGTACTATGTGCTTGACTGAAGCCCATTGTGGTTCAGATCTGGGCATGATCCGCACCAAAGCGGAGCCAAATGACGCTGGCAGTTATCAAATTAGTGGTAGTAAAATTTTTATCAGCGCGGGTGATCATGATTTAACCGATAACATCATTCATCTGGTTTTAGCCCGATTGCCTGGAGCGCCAGAGGGAACTCGAGGTATCTCTTTATTTATCGTTCCTAAGTTTAAAATTGATGAAAACGGTGAGGCCGCAGAGGCAAATGGAGTAAGTTGTGGTTCCATCGAACATAAAATGGGCATTAACGGTTCATCGACCTGTGTCATCAATTTTGATAATGCTGAAGGATTTCTCATTGGGCCGGAAAATCGTGGATTGAACTGTATGTTTACCATGATGAACCAGGCGCGTCTGGGTACAGCCACTCAAGGTCTTGCTATTGGTGAAGCTTCTTATCAGGGGGCTTTGGCCTATGCGAAAGATAGAATACAAGGTCGCTCATTAACAGGCGCAAAAACGCCTGAAAAAGCTGCCGATGCAATTATCGTACATCCAGATGTTCGCAGAATGTTACTCAGCATGAAGGCCTTAACGGAAGGCAATCGAGCTTTAACCTACTACACAGCTACTCTGGTTGATATTGTCCATCGATCAAAAGATGAGACTGCTCGTCAACAAGCAGAATTAGAGCTAAGTTTTTTAACCCCTATTTGTAAAGCTTTTTTCACAGAAGCTGGTTCGGAAATTACCAATCTTGGTGTACAGGTTTTAGGTGGACATGGTTATATCAAAGAATGGGGTATGGAACAGTTAATCAGGGATTGCCGTATCACCCAGATTTACGAAGGTACCAATGGTATTCAAGCTTTAGATCTACTTGCAAGAAAAGTACTGGCTAATCAAGGTATTTCATTAAATTTAGTGATAGACAAAATTTCAGGTGATCTAGAAAAATTACCTGAGGAGTTTGAAAGTAAAAAAATCCTGTTACAAAGTGCTTTGAAAGACTGGGGTGATATGGCGCTGTCTATTGGTAAAAAATCTCAGACTAACCTGGATGAAATAGGTGCAGCATCGTTTGATTTCCTGATGTACTCAGGTTACATCTGCTGTGCCTGGCAATGGGTTAAAATTGCAACGGTAGCATCAGAAAAGTTGAAAGCAAACGATGATGCAAAAAATAGCGATGGTTTTTATCAGAGTAAACTCCAAACATTTAATTTTTATTTTGAACGCTTGTTGCCGAGGATCCAGAGTCATAAATCTTCTGTGGATTCTGGAGCTGAAAATCTTATGAATATGGATGAAGTGTTTTTTTAGTCTAGAAAGTTGTAGTTTTTGTCTTACATCTTTGCTGTAATATGGCGCTGATATCAAGTTCATCAACCTGGATTTTCCCGAGCTGAGGTTAAATAAAAACAGTGACAAGTTAAAGTACCTGTCACTGTTTTTTTATGCAAGGTTAATTACAAAAATTGACGGCAACTCCTTCGTCACCATCGCTAGTTGGTACCGAATTAAATGAAACAGTTTCAGCTTCACCCAACACACATTCAGCACTAGTTCCGGACAATTTAGGACCTGCCATTCCAGATGAATTGGTAAATCCCCATGAATTGACGGATATTAGAGGTCCAGTACCGTTTGCTGTATTCATCGGTTGGATCCAGGGACCACCTGAAGAACCACCTGAAAGATCACAGCTTGAAAGCCACCAGTTGACAGCGCCTTCAGTTGTCATGTCTTCAGCACAATACATGAAACTGGGATCTTCACTAAAGGAGTATCCCAAAGCATGGGTAAAATCTGGACTGCTTGCTGATGCATCATTGTCGTCAATGGCAGGCTGTTGAAAGCTGATATTCATCGAACCTACGGCGACATCAAGTGCGTCAGAAGAAGAGTTACTACCAGAGTGGGCACCTGAATCGTTTACAACATAATAAGCGTAATCCCAGGCAATATTGTCAGGGAAGGTTCTAGTCGTCCAGTTGACATCAACAACGCCGAAAGAAGGAGTCCAACATCCCACAGGATCATTACTACAATTTGTATCAGTACCTGAGCCTGTTGTGCCATCTTGATTAGGGATAAACAGCACGTTTCTGGCAAAGGATTTAGAAACGTCTTCAAATACACAATGTGCTGCTGTAATAATGATTGAACGACCTGAAATACCATCTGTAGCTACGGTACCAGAGCAAACAAATGCAGACCATTTAGTACCACGTCTATTTGTAGGCATCTCATAAAGAAGGCGTCCCGCAGTTTGTAGTACAAGGCCCCCGTCAGTCCAGGCAGCATTGGCTACAATGTGGCTACCACCTGGATTGCCACCACCAGTGTCAACGCTGAAGGTCAAATCAGGAGAAGTTGTGGTGTTACCTCTGCCTTGAGAGTTATCTTTTGCTACAACGTGCCAACTGTAACCACTACCGTCAGTAAAGCCAGACAAGCTGGTTTCCCAAACATTGCCGCTGGAATTACTGGCACTAAATGATTGGGAAGAGCCAGAAGGAAAATTAATGACGAACGATACAGATTTAATACCGCTTGCATCAGTAATAGTCGCTGCGAATCGTTGGCTGCCTCCAATGGTGGCACCATTTGCAGGTTCAATAGGTGAAACTGTGGGACCTTCGTTATCACCGCCACCAGGCTTAGCCATTGGTGAAGGTTTTGATGGTGTTGAGCCTAACTGAGTTAGTTTATTGTGCCCATGTCCTATTAATGAGCCATCTTGCCTGCGAATATAACCCAAGCCTTGATTATCAATGACAAAGTCTCTAGGAGTAGCACTCTTAACACGCTCGGGTGTCCAATGGTCTATAACACGCTTATTTTTGTCTGATGGGTTGGCAGAAACGTTGCTAAAAAATAGTGGTACCACGAGTGCGGATGCGGCAAAAAATTTAATAATACTTATTGATTTATTCATACTTTTTCATCCTTATTATAAGTGACTCGATTAAAATAACGTAAAAGAACTTTGTTCTTGAACGGAATTCGATTTGAGCCAGTTCCCAAAGCAAAAAAAAGATTAGCCCAAAAGCGTTTCTTAATACTTTATCATTCCCTTCAAAAGCAAAGACAACTTGGTAAAATATCTTCCAAGTTATACTTTTATACAACTTTATTTCAGTTGAAAGCTAGCCTTCAGATTTCAAACTGATCGCCAATTATAGCTAAAATTTATGTTTTAAGATAGTAGTACAGCACCAAAACAAAATAGCAGAAAAAACAATAGAACATCTTAAACGCTACTAACAAAAATAAGTATTCAAAATTGTATGTTAACAGGTAAGAAAATTTATAATTTTCAAAAAGATAGACCAAAACACCTTGTTTGTTACAAAGTGATATACAGCCTAAAGGTAGTTTTCATCCTGCATCACCGCTGTAATATGGCGGTGGTGGTTTTTATAGGCTGTATGCTTGCCACTTATTTAACTGCAATTCAGATATAGCTTCATTTAGCAATGTTGCCCATTCAGCACAATCTGATAATTGAATATTAATATTATTATCGTCAGGCATATCATATGGAAGTGCCGCATGCTGACATTCTTCAAGTACACATTGTAAATCCTCATCGACATTATCAAAGTTTTCACACAAACGTTCAATACTATCAACATGCTCTTTCAGATTTGGTAATAGCCCAGTTAAGTAATTTGTTAATATATCTTTCCCTGTTTCATTTATGTTGGGAACTAAATCAGCAAAACAGTGCATATGATTAACGATACCGTAGATTCCTGCTAACCCTTCCTCTAATTCTGATAACCCTGAGTAATGAGAAGCATGTTTGGTTTCTAAACCAAAATATTTAATAGCTGAAGCCTCAATTGGTCTTGGTAAATATAACCACTGTTTTTCTTCATCCAGTATGGGCTGTTCCCCTGCAAATGAAGCTGTTTGTATTACCCATGATAGGTGTGACAATGTTAAACCATTAACTTTTGGAATAATGACAAATTGCTCCCACTCGTTAGTCATTACAAAATACTTTAAATCTCGATATTCAAGTGGCCTAATCGCATCAGTTAATGCTTCCACCATTTCTTCAAAAAAAACATCTAAAGAAGCAAGCTTAGATGCTGACACAGTAATCCAAAGTGATTTTTTCCCATCACATTCATAACCATTATTTAATATTTCTGTTGTTAAATCATTGGAAGCTAATTTATTCAGAGAGTTGACAATTTTATCTAATAAGCTTCTACGCTCCATATTAACTATTGACAATGCCCTTGATTCTGGAGATGTCTTCCAATGATTTTCAGGAGAATGTGCAAACTGAAACCAAAGTGACCATACTTTATTAAACTTTTCCGTTTCTTTTGTTTCTGTTTTTTTGAGAGTGTTTAAATCTACGATACCTTCAAATTGTTTTCGAAACTCTAACTGCATTTCCCTTAAGTGTTTTCTTGCGTCATCCAGGTTAACCACTGACAGGTGTAACCCATGCTTAGAATAGTTTTGTCCTATCTCTTCAGCTTTTCTAAAAATTAATTCATGTTGTTCTTGTGGTAGTCTACCGATTAAACCATTAACCATAAGAATCAGGTGGGACTGGTTATAGAAATTGGTAATTGACGATACATAATCTCCTAAGGCCTTTTTATAACCTTGATATTGCCTTTGAATGGATAAATAATTTATAGTTGCTTGATTAGATGATTTTTCATCCTTAGAATGCACAGTTCCTTCACTAGTAAATCCCCAAGGATCAACAGCAATTTTTGGTAGCATTGGTACATGCATGTGTGTTTTTGATAATCCTTCCCAGTACTTGCTGTTAATTTTCCAGCCAATAATAGAGATTGATTTATTCTTCTTGAAATATGACACCAAAGCATTGTTCAACAATACCAATCCACCAGTTAGTTTTTCTCTGATCGCTAAAATATTATTCGTATATTCAACCCAATCATCAGAACGATGAATAAAGTCAGCATAATTTGCCCATATTGCATTAACATCAACAAATTGCTTTATAGGAATAGCAGATTTTAGTATCCCTGTTTTTTCAGATTCATCTAACGGTAATTCCATACAATGAACTTGATGTCCATAACCTTTAGCACCAAATTTTTCATTATTAGGAAACAATATTCTCAATAATTTTGCTCTACGAACAGATAGATCATTAAAACTCGAATGCTCACTATTCTCTATATGGTCATTAGAAATAATATAATGAGCAATGGGGTTATCAGGCAAATGCTCCAACCACAATGTATCAGTTGAATACTGAAACAATTCTTCTATAACGCAACGATTTTTTTCAATAAATTGCAGGTATAAATCAGTTTTAAACAAGTACAAACCTAACGTCAGTGCTGCTAATGGTTCAATAGTCGAGAAACACTTTTTAACATCTAAATTAATCACCCAAGAAAGGTTAAGGCTTACATTTATTTTTAAGTGTGAAAGCCAAATAAGCACCTCACATAATCCATGCCAATCAGAATCACTGTGAGGTTGTTCAATCTCATAACTAATATTCTTGAGGAATAACTTTAAATGATTAAAAACATCATCTGGTGATGAAATGGCCGCTTTCAATGCTTTGCTCTTAGCAATAGCTTCCGGATTACCCTTACCAAGCATGTCAATTACTTCGTCTACAGGGTTTACCTCAAATATTTTGGCAAAATCCGGTAAAAGCAAAAACTTCCAACCACTATCACCTGTAAATTCTCGTGCTTGCGTGATAACTTCATTATTATCATTGGCATGTTGAGAAATTCCATGCCACAAAAGTGCTTTACAAACTCCTGAAATTCCCCTCCATGTTTTCAATTTGCTTTTAATTAGCCGTTGAAAAACAGACTCAAATTCCATGGGATGTTCTAAGAATGAGTACAATAAAAAAGTATCTAAATCTGATTCAACTAAGCTGGAAATAACTATTTGAACGGCATCTTCCCAAGGATAAAATGCTGGATCAACTAAAATATTAGATAAAATTCTTGAACGTATTGGATGAAGAGCTTCAATATACTTTTTGTCCGTTGAACGCCTGAGTAAATATTCGTTTTCAAATAACGACAATACACCAACGGGATCATTTAAATTCAATTCTTTGGCCATCACACCAATTTGGATTCTAGCCTCATATGCTGTGGCAATCGCACAACCTAGAAGTAAATTGATCGCATGTTTCTCCAGTTTCCCAGAACTAACTTCATTTCTAATTCGTTTTACCTGAGATCTTAATTTTTCTTCAAGAGATTCTGTTTGAGTTAAAAAATATATAAATTCAAGTAATGAACCTTCTCCTCCAAAAGTTACCCATGCTTGATCTGCTGAAGGAAAAAGTTTGGCAATGCCTTGATTAACCAAAGTAGTGTATATCTCTTTAGCTTCGCTCTTAGCAAAATTAACAGGCAAAAATGCAGGCAAGCCTAGCTCTTCATTTGAAATATTCTGGCGAGCTAAATCTTCTTCTCTAATACATACAATAACTTTGACATTCGCCTTATCCATGAGTGATTTCACTAACATAGTCCAATCGGCATCTCTAGGAGATACATCAATGTATATATGCACCGTTACTTTAAACACAGCAAGGTGATCTGCGATTGCTGCTGTTATTGTTTGAGCATGTTTCCGATCTTCAATAAAGCTAATATGAAAACGCCATTCCTCAGGGATGTAATCATATAAGTAACGAAATGCTAAAGATGTCTTTCCTTGGCCTGAAGCTCCATGAATAATAAGAGTTCGGTTAGTTTTAAGTAATTCATCTATCTTTTGCAATAGTACTTTTCTATGAACATCTAAATTCGCTTGAATATGTGTAAATCTTGAAGATACCCCTTTATAGTATTCTTTAGATAGGCTGTCTATGTCTATATCAGCATCATCAATCAGTGGAAGTATTGACTTAAACCATTCCTGATGGTGAGCTGCTCGTTCGGAAAAATATTTACCTATAGCGGTCAGTTTCTCTACTAATTCTTTATGGGTAACTTTGGTTCTTTTCTCTGACGCAATATATAACCATGAGGTTAAGAGGGATAAAGCATGCTCCGGGTTTCCAGCTGTTACTGTTTTATTCAATAATAAGTTAAATCCTTTGACTAATTCTGTTTCCGAAACCTTATTCCAGCTTACCTTCTGAAATAATTTTTGAGTGTCTAATTCTGAAACACCATGATTTTTTAATTTGTTTTTTATTTTATTTTGACTTGAGTTATCACCTGAACATGCCTTTTTTATTTCATTACCAATATCACCAAAGCTGGCGATTTCAATTGCTACATTCCCATTGGTAGAAAGTAATTTAGTTATTCGATGAAAAAATGAATCTTCTTTTTCAGGTGAAAAACTAGATAACACAAGGGGTTCTGAGCGTGCTTTTACTTGAACAACACGTATTAGTCTTTCACCATCATAGATAGCAAGATCTTCACGACCTTCTGGCTGATATATCAATTCTGAGTTTTTTGTATGAAATATTTCATTTAGAATAAATAAAGTTTGTAATCTGTAGCCCTTTAATGCCGCTTTTGCACCAGAGTTATCCATTCTTGTTAACACCCCTTTGTTCCGTTATAGCATTCTCAAAAAACTAATTAACTTTCATATGGTGATTATATCTGGCAACGGTTATTACCCCAGCCAGAACTATCCCTAAGCTTTATCCACACTCAAAGCCCTCTTTCAATTTTACTCAACTGATCTTCGACCATTTTCCAGGGTAAACGACTACCAGATTTTTTCATGAGTTGATAAGCTTTTCTTGCTTCATCAATACTAATCAACTGTTGTTCTATCATTTGTTCAACTAACCACAAAGTACCTCGGACTGTAACTTGTTCTTTTTTTGCAGCTTTGCGTAGAGCGTTATCTCCCGTAAGTAATGGACAATTTTCTTGAATTGCCAGTGCTAGTGCAAAGCAATCATATCTACTAGCTTTAGTATAACGTTGAATTAGAACCATGGTAGCTAACATAGTTTCTTCACTTAGCTCATTTAACTGTAAACCTAATTCAGGGAGGTGTTGGTGATTTTCTTCTAGTTCATCCACAAATAAAATATCGGGAGTCGCAAAGTTATAAGGTAATTGAAACATTACTTCCAGCAGCACCCCTTCTTCTAAATCAATCAGGATATTGGCATCACTAATTAATAATTGCACTCATTGCCCCCAGCCTTCGTTCCTTGTGAAAACCAGATAGTGAAACTCCCAGTAGTTCAGCGGCTTTTGATTCTCCAATATAATCTTCACCTAATGCGCGGTAAACTAATTGTTTAAACAGGTAAGTTCCTTCGTCTGGGTATGGGGTTCCTGGCTCTTCAGTTCGCCAGCCCAGTTTGTTAAACTGCATAAAGTAGCCACGTTGTAGATTATGGCTAATAACATCACATTGCCCAGCCCGTAGCAAAATACCCATCATACTCATACCGAACTCATGTTTAAGCATGAAAAGCTCTTGTGCTTCTATCGCACTGCGGTTTGATCCCAGATGCTGCAATAATGCTTGCTGAGGGAGTAAAAATGCTCCTGCAAAATGGTTACAAGCTTTTTCTTCGTTCATTCCTTCAGCTAGACGGTTATGTAATACAAGATGCCCCAGTTCATGCGCCAGGGTGAAACGTTGTCTATCACCTGGCTGATGAGTGGAAATAACTACCACAGGTGTATTATCAATACCGCCTGCTAGCCCATCAAATTTTTTACTGGCTTCTACGCAAGTGCTAATAATCATCACGCCTCTGGACTCCAGGGTATCAACCATATCTGGGATAGGGTTAAAGCCAAGCTCCCATTTTTTGCGCATTAAATCAGCGATAGCTTCAATGTCTTCAGGAGTGGAAATCTTTGCTGGCAAGTTTTTTGGTAAAGTAAACGAAGGGATAGGTTTCACTGGATCAGGGTAAAAACTGAGTAACTCAGTCCAGCGTTCGGCTTGTTCCATCACATCGCCGCTAATTTTATTTAAAAGCTTTTGAGAAGTGTTAGCGCGTTTTCGATATTCTATGCCTTTCAACTCTATTTTTATTGGGCGAAAAAAATACTCAGTTCGAACTTGTAGTGCCTTAGAAAGCTTCAACAAATTGCTTGAAGTGGGCATATTATCACCGTGTTCGTATTTTTTTATGGCATTTGCGGATACACCTACCTCCATGGCAAGTGCACTCATAGATAATCCAGCAGCTTTCCTGGCTCGAATTAGACGTTCAGCAAACATAAGAGCCTCCCATATTTTTTATTGTAGGTTTATAAATATAACATGTTTTTGTAAAATATAAACCTTGGTGTTTGTTTTATATCTAGCTTTTCCAATTTCACAAGTGGTTTTCAAGTTAAAAATTGTTATTGAGAATAGTTTTCAGGTTTACCTATTTACAATTCGAACAACCAAGAAAAACTTGATTAGACCTATAAAAAAATTATATTTGAGTTGAGGTGCAATTTATGAAATTAAGTGGTTCCATTAGCTATTTGAAAGCTCAGGCTAAGGTCATTGTTCAAGATATAGAGCCATATGAAGAGACCCAGCAAAGTCTTGCTCTTTTAAAATTACTGGCTCAAAGTTCAAAAAATAAGCGAGAAGGCAATTATATGTCTGCTAAACAGTCATTTAAGCGTCTTTGTGATCGTGTAAAGGCACTTAAGTGATATATCCCTGGTTAATCTCAACTCAAGATAAGAATACTTTCACCACGAAACACACGAAGGTTTTAATACTTTTTTAAAAAACTAAGACTGTTCAAATGAAAAGCACTATTTCTATATTATTTCGTTCTCTTCGTGTGCTTCGTGTGCTTCGTGTGCTTCGTGGTTTTGTGCATGGACGCACTTATTTCGCGAGTGCAGGAGCACAGGAGCGTGAATATTTTTAGTTTTTATCTATCTCAGTTCAGATTAACTACAATTCGTAACACCTGCTTATTTTTCAGGTTAAACCTCCAACCAAAAAGTCGCCGGTCCATCATTGACCAGCGCTACTTGCATATCAGCACCAAACTTTCCGCTTTGAATTTTTCCTGGTTCTTTAGGTAAATACTGACTTTGAGCAAAATCTACCAATTGCAGAAACAGTTTTTCCCCTAGAGCTGGTGTTGCTGCAGTGCTGAAACCGGGTCTAAGTCCTTTTCTGGTGTCAGCTGCCAGGGTGAATTGTGGAACAAGTAAAATCTCCCCTGAAATATCTGAAACAGACAGGTTCATTTTATTGTCATCGTCTTCAAATATTCGGTAGTGAGTTATTTTGTGGAATAGTTTTTTTATACTGTCTTGATTATCAGCAGGTTGAACACCGATTAATGCCAATATCCCTCGGTCTATATTGGCAATACAATCACCCTCGACATTAACGCTGGCTGATGTCACTCTTTGAAGTAATGCTATCATTTGGGTCTATTCGGGAAGTTATAGATCTTGTTCAAGCCTGATGGCCATGGTGCGAGTTGCTCTAACCAACGCATCTATAATGCCTGGCTCAGAAGCTGAGTGTCCGGCTTCTCTGATAATTTGAAGCTCAGCTTGAGGCCAGGCTTTTACGAGTGACCAAGCGTTATCAAGAGGACAAATCATGTCGTAACGGCCATGAACGATAATGCCCGGTATGTTTTTTAATTTTTTGGCATTTTTCAAGAGTTGATCTGGTTCCAGAAAAATATTATTAACAAAATAATGAGCTTCTATTCTGGCAAGGCTTAATGCAAGATGTGGAGAGCTAAAATGTTCAATGATTCGATGTGAACCTTGAAGCGTGGCAATTCTGCCTTCCCAGATAGACCAGGCTTTAGCGGCAGACATTCGAGCGATTTCATCATCACCTGTTAATCTTTTATAGTAGGCACCGATAAGATCTTCTCTTTCCGCTTCAGGAATCGGGTGAATAAAGTCTTCCCAGTAGTCTGGGTAGATTTTGGATGCACCTTCTTTATAGAGCCAATCAAGATCTTGTTGGCGACCAAGAAAGATGCCCCGTAACACCATCCCACTAACTCGGCGTGGATATTTTTGGGCATAGGCTAAAGCTAAAGTGGCACCCCAGGAGCCACCAAATAACATCCATTTTTCAAACCCCAGTTGCACTCTAATTGTTTCCATATCTTCGATAAGTGCGTCTGTCGTGTTGTTAGTTAAGTCTGCGTGGGGTTTAGATTGTCCTGAGCCACGTTGATCAAATAATACGATGTTATATTTTTCCGGGTCAAAATAACGCCTGTGGACAGGTTCACAACCACCACCAGGACCACCATGTAATACCACTACCGGGATACCATCAGGTTCACCACTTTGTTCCAGATAAAGTTGGTGTGGTTGTTCGACTTCAATCCATTGTTGCTTAAAAGGCTTTATTTCCGGGTAGAGTATTTGCATCGAATTTCTTTAATAAGTAGAGGAATAAGGGTAAAGGCGTTGTCAAATTATTGGAATAGCCTTTGCGTTGCCTGCAAGAGCCTAGTGTAGTTTAACTACTCCAATAGTTCTAGTCCCCTGAATGATAGCATTAATAGACAATGGTCGATTTCCTACAGGAATTAGGGATAAATACTTACCTGAAAAGGGGCCTGAACAGGATAGACTTGTTATGTCGATCTCTAACCTGCAAATTTAGAGAGACTACCAGAGCCTCAGGGCTCTGGTTTTTTTTGCCTCGTTTTACGTATAGCCACTTTCTCAAACAGACTGTTACTTTAAAATTTCAATGATTTCACGAGTAGCTTTGTGGATTCTAACTACACGTACATCTATTCTAATAGTAACTATTCCCAGCTCATCAACCGGATGAATAACCTGTCCGTGATGATAAACCTCTAGTGCCATTATCTGCCCTTTGATTAATTTCTTCTGCCAACCAGGTGGTAGTGGTTTGCCTTGTTTAACTTTCTTTTGCAACCCTGGAGGTAAATTTTTATGTTTGTTTTTCTGATTATCATTTTTACCGTAGGCTGGTTGGAAACCTATCATCATTAAAAAGGTTAGTAATAGAATAAGATATTTCATCGTGTATATCCTTTTAACAACTGTATTGATATCATTGAGAGAAAAGAAATCTACCCTCTTTGTAGAGTGATAAAAGTATAGTCGAACTTATTTTTATCGTCAGCCAAATGTTTTTCTCTGTGTATTTCCTTCCAACTCAGCATTTCATAATCAGGAAAAAAAGTATCACCTTCGGTATCTAAATCAATCAGGGTTAAGTAGAGTCTGTCTGCCTGGTGTAACATTTGTTCATAAAGTGTAGCGCCGCCTATGATGATAATTTCATCCACATCGCCAGGTGGAGTTTTTTCTGCATGGTATTTTTCTGCGTGCAATAGGGCTTGTTCAATACTGCTTGCCACAATGATACCTTCGGCCTGAAAAGTTTTAGAACTGGTAATAACAATGTTTTTTCTGTGGGGTAGTGCAAAACCAATGGACTGGAAGGTTTTTCTACCCATAATGATGGGTTTGTTTAGTGTCATTTTTTTAAAATGCGCCAAATCAGCTGGTAAATGCCAGGGCATTTGATTATTTTTACCGATGACTCTGTTTTGGGCCATGGCCGCTATCATTGAAATGATGGGGGTTTTTGAGCCTCTAGCCATGTTTAAACTCTCCTCTGATTATTTTTTTATAAGTAGCATTAGATGGCCACCGGTGCTTTGATAGGGGGATGTGGATCGTAACCTTCGAGTTCAAAGTGCTCAAGTTGGTATCCATAGATGCTATCGGGTTTGTGATTGATTTTGAGAGTCGGCAATTGTCTGGGCTCTCTGGAAATCTGGGTTCTTACCTGTTCAAGGTGATTATTATAGATATGTGCATCACCAATAGACATAATTAAATCGCCTAACTCAAGTCCGGTTTGTTGACATAAAATATGAACCCAGAGCGCAGCCTGGGCTGTGTTAAACGGGTTTCCCAACAATAGATCATTTGATCTTATGGTGCACATTAAACTGAGTTTGTTGTTGGCCACATTAAATTGATAGAGCAGATGACAAGGCGGAAGTGCCATTTTTCCATTTTTAGCATTTTCCTGGGGTGATAAATTTTCATCGGGTAAGTATTCGCAGTTCCAACCGTGAAACAGGATCCGTCTGGAAGTCGGGTTATTTTTTAAAAGATTGACTACATAATCAATTTGATTAATAGAACCACCATTTTTTGTCGGCCATGCTGTCCATTGTTTGCCATAAACAGGACCTAAATCCCCTGTTTCTGTTGCCCATTCATTCCAGATTTTAGCATCTAAATCGTTGATGTTGGTGCTGCCTGATAAGAACCAGAGTAATTCATTAACCACGGATTTGAAGTGAACTTTTTTGGTGGTTAGCAAGGGGAAACCCTTGGAGAGATCATGGCGAAATTGTCGTCCAAAAACCGAAATAGTACCGGTTCCGGTGCGGTCAGATTTTACCGAACCGTTTTCCAATACATCATTTAATAAATCAAGATATTGCTTCATTGGTTACTACCTTGCTAAGTTTTTTGTTAATGCTTGCTTGATTTTTTATTTGTTAGTGTCGTCATAGGTTTTCGATAGGCTGAATACATTAACCAGAATCCTATCAGGATCATGGGCGCAGATAATATTTGTCCCATGGTGAGCCATGAAATAATATGTCCCAAATGCGCGTCAGGTTCACGAAAAAATTCCACAATAAACCGGAAAGTACCATAACCGGCAACAAAAAGACCCGAGACAGCTCTGGTTGGTCTTGGTTTAGAGGAGAACCACCAAACTAACGCAAACAGCACCAATCCTTCAAGAACAAATTCATAGAGCTGTGAAGGGTGACGTAATAGTTGTTGTGGATCGGTAGGAAAGCGGAAAGCCCAGGGAAGATCTGCTGAGGCAGCTCGGCCCCATAGTTCACCATTGATGAAGTTCCCAATGCGACCAGCTCCCAAGCCTAATGGCACCAGAGGAACAATGAAATCACCTACTTCAAACAGGGTTTTACGAGACTTACGGGCAAATAACCAGGTTGCCAACAACACACCCAGAAAGCCCCCATGAAAGCTCATGCCGCCTTCCCATATGCGGAACAAGTAAAGTGGATTGTCAAAAAATAGATCGAGGTGATAAAACATCACGTAGCCAATCCTTCCGCCGAGAATAACACCTAAGTAGCTGTAAAATAAAAAATCAGAGACTTGTTCTCTGGTCCATTGACCATTGGATTTATCTGCTCGCCAGTAACCTAGTAACCAGGCTGCGATAAAACCGAACAAATAAGTTAAGGCATACCAGTGAATGCTGATAGGGCCTAACTGTAGTGCAACCGGATCGATAATAGGTAAGTCCATAAAATGTGTTCGCCGAGTTATTAGATTAAGTAAAGGACAACAGGATATCAAGGCCAATGATAATGAGGAAGAGGGCAAATAGTCTGGAGAGCACTTTTCCTGGTAATTTTTGTGCTAAACGTGCTCCAATTGGGGCTGTAAAGCTTGAAACCAGCACAATTCCCAGAAAAGCGGGCAAATAAACATAACCCAAACTAAATGAAGGTCTTAAAGGAACATCCCAGCCGGTTACAATAAAACCGATTGTGCCAGCAATAGACAAAGGTAAACCTATGGCAGATGAGGTTCCAACAGCTCGAGACATTGAGGTATTCCAAAAGGTAAGGTAGGGCACCGTTAGAGAGCCACCTCCAATACCGACCAGAGTTGAAAAGCTTCCAATAAGGGTGCCCGCAAACGCCAGGGTTTTTTTACCTGGTTCTTTAGTGTTGGGAGCTGGTCTAAATTTAAAAATCATTTGCGTGGCGATTAATAGTGCGAAAATACCAAAGATAGATTTTAAAACGGTTGAATGTAAGTAGTTGGCCATGATTGACCCTATAAACCCGCCAAGAATAATACCTGGCGTCATGGCTTTAAAAACCCACCAGTTCACTGCTCCATGTTGATGATGTGCTCTGACGGAAGATGTTGAAGTGATGACTATGGTTGCGAGTGATGTTGCGATAGTGATATGGGTTACCAATATTTCAGGCACGCCAATTAAGGGCAAAATATAGAGTAAAGTAGGTACCACAATCAGACCTCCACCAACTCCCAGCATTCCAGCTAATAAACCTACTAGCGCACCTGTAGCTAAAAATAGAGAAATGTCGAGTAACCCCAGTTCTGTCATAGTGTGAAAAAATGCCTCATCGTTTATTTTAGAAAGATTAATTAAATACTAGTTGTATTTTTTGGGAATACTGCCTTTTCAATGAAATTATGTTATAAATTTTGCGGTTTGACCTGATTGACACCCTTAAAATAGGTTAACTACAACATTGTATCAAATGGAGAAGCAAATGGCTGATAAACCTTTCGCCCAATCTTGTGAAAATAATAAACAGGTTATTTTAGAGCAATTAGAGAAACTAATTAAAAAACCAACACAATTATTGGAAATAGGTTCAGGTACTGGACAGCATGCCGTATTTTTTGCAGAACGCTTGCCTCATATAAACTGGCAAACCTCGGATCAGGCTGAACATCATAGCGCAATAAAAATCTGGTTGACTGAAGCAGAACTGGAAAATCTCCAGTTTCCAATCCTCTTAGATGTCTCTGAAAAAAGCCATTGGCCGCAACAAAGATACCAGGCTGTATTTACCGCTAATACCTCACATATTATGAGTTGGCCTCAAGTTATGGATATGTTCGAAGGTGTTAGCCAATCTCTTGATGAACAGGGATTATTCATACAATACGGACCCTTTAATAAAAATGGTCAATTTACCTCTGAAAGTAATGCCCGGTTTGAGCAATGGCTGAAAAATCGGGGCGAGCATATGGGGATCAGGGATTTAGATGAGCTTATCAAGCTGGCTGATGGTCTGGGGTTAAAACTAAAACAGGAAATACCGATGCCGGCTAATAATTTTATATTGGTATGGGAGAGGTAACCTGGACTCTGGATAATAAGAGCTCAGGTTATTTAGCCTCAAAAACACTGGTTAAATTACGTCCGCCTTCTTTAGAGACATAAAGTGCTTTATCGGATTGTTCTAACCATTTTTTATAATTTTCACAGTCTTTAGTCAGGGCGGATATGCCTAAGCTTACAGTGATCCTGATGTCTACGCCTTCATGAGTAATAGTTGTTTTTTCAATGGCAATCCGCACCCTTTCACAAAAACGCATGGCGGCTTTGGTATCCGAGTTGGGGAGAATAACGCCGAATTCTTCTCCGCCGTAACGTCCTGAAATATCTGTTGAACGTTCGGTTTGTTTGAGAATTTTTGAAACAACCCGGATAACTTCATCCCCTGCAGGATGTCCATAGGTATCATTGACTGCTTTAAAATGGTCTATATCAAACATTACCACTGAAACAGGAACTTCATAACGTTTGAACAAATTAAATTGTTTGGATAGTTGCTCTTCCCAGAATCCACGATTATTCAGGTTTGTTAATTTGTCGGTTCTACTAAGAATTTCCAGCTGTTTATTGGCTTTGTCCAAATCGGTTTTTTTAACAGCAACGTCTGTCACATCGTAAACGACAATGCTGATATGTTTTACTTCGCCTGTAGCTGAGAGCAGGGGATTTACGGTGATGTCCTGGAACATGAATTCAGCAGTGCCGGTAATAGGCCGATAGTTTTTAAATCTGAATAAATAGGGTCTTAGTTCCCAACTGGAGAAGCTTCGGTTTTTTAATAAAAAAACTGATTCCAGCTTATGTGTAAACCAGGCCTTTGGTATTTCTGGAAATAAATCAAATACATTTTTATTACGGACTTCTTTAGGGGTCATGCCACTGTGATTTTCCATAAAACTATTCCATGTTTTAATCTGGTAGTTTCGATCAAGCACCACCAAACCCACATCAATAGTTTGCAGCAGATCCATCATCCAATGGAACTCACTGACTTCCTGATTAGTATTGTTCATTGTGCCTCCATCAGGTAGCCAGCTCTTGTTGCAAGATTAGGCAAGGAGTCTTCGGTAAATAGCACCATCAGTTCACAATCAATATTATGTCCTTCGATGGAGTAATTGATTTCAATAGCGAGGGTTTTTTTCCATTTTTGATGAGTGGAGTTTAATAAGTCGGTAATTCTGACGTGTTGACCCAAAACTACGGGACTTCCCTGACTAAAACTTATATCTAACTGTTTGGCAATGCCATTGAGACAGGCGCCTATCAGAATACTGGATATATCCATAAGTAGTTCAAGTTCATTATCTTTTGTTGTCTGTTCCTCATAACGTATGAGTTTAGCTATATCCTGACTGCTGGAATCGTTAAATATAAGCAATGCTTCGCCAGCTATTCCGAAACCAATAAAACCCTGGCAAATAACCGATACATCTTCTTCTGCTGCGGCATCGTTAAGTAGCATTTGTAGATCACAAAAATCAATCTCATTCACTTTAGGGATGGGTAATTTAATAAAAACATTGAGAAGCTCGGCCAATAAGCTGGCGGCTTGTCCCATTGCCACATTAGTAATTTCTCGATAAGTATCAATAATGCTTGTTTTGGGGGCTTTGGTACGCACTGTTACTGGTGGTAGTGCAACCTCTTCGATGCCTTCCTCAATTTGCTCCAACAAACCAAATTCAATCAGAGATTGTGTTAATTGTTCTTTGGTAATGGGTTTTTTTATAAATTCCAGGGCACCTAAAGCCTGTACTCTAGCCCTGGCTTCTGGTTGTATGTCACCTGATATGACAATGGTGGTAACGTCTATTTCTTCTCGGCTGATGGCTTCCAGAGTTTCATAACCATCCATCACAGGCATGTTTAAATCAAGAAAGAGTATATCTGCAAATCCCTGGCGCATTAGCTCCATGGCTTCTACACCATTACCAGCGAACTCTAAATGATGTGCCAGAGAGTCAGGCATGGCTCTGCTCAGTTGCTTGCGTGCAAAACTTGAATCGTCACAAATCAGAACCGATAGGGTCATATATTTGTGCTCCAGTAGATAACAGATAGACTCATACTTGAATTAAAGGACAAGTTCTCACTCTTGGCAAATGCAATTGCCTTGAAAAGTATTATTAGAGGCATATTTTTATCAAACTAGAAAACTTTCATCATCAAGGCTATTAGCAATTTTTACAAATTGAGCTACTGATAATTGTTCAGCACGTACTGAAGGATCAATTTCTAAATGAGATAAATGTTCGGGGCTGGTTAATTTTCCCAGGGAGTTACTGAGAGTTTTTCGGCGTTGTCCAAATGCCATGGTAACCACTTTATCAAGCATCTTAAGACTTTTCGCTTCATAGGGTATTTGACTATGCGGTACAAGTTTGACGATAGCAGATTGAACTTTAGGTGCAGGTTTGAATGCAGAAGGAGGCACATCAAACAATTTTTCCACCTGACAATAGTATTGAATCATGACACTTAACCTTCCCCAGGATTTGTTACCGGGACTGGCAGCCATGCGTTTAACCACTTCTTGTTGCAGCATGAAATGCATATCTTTAATGGAGGATACAAATTTAAAAAGATGAAACAATAATGGGGTGGAGATGTTATAAGGCAGGTTGCCAATAACTCTTAATTTCTGTTTATTGATGACTAATGTTTGAAAATCAAATTTAAGTGCATCGGCCTGATGAACGGTAAGCTCCCCCAGCTCCTGACATAGTATTTCTAGTTTAGGAGCCAGGTCGCGATCTAGCTCAATAACCTGCAATTGTTTGCAAAGTGGCAAGATTTCGGTGGTGAGAGCTCCTAATCCTGGACCAATTTCAACAATATTGTCATCTTCTGTGGGATGAATAGAGCGAACAATTTGGTGGATCACCTGAGGGTCATGAAGAAAATTTTGACCAAAACGTTTTCTGGCTTGATGGCCTTGATAAATTTTACTCATGAATCTGGCTCTCTTTTATGCAGAACTTTATTTGATTGCTGGTTCATAACTTTCTGCTGACTCATAACAATAGCCTGCTCAAGAGCAAATTCAAAACTTTTAACATTAGCCTTTCCTGTTCCTGCCAGATCGAGGGCGGTTCCATGATCTACTGAAGTTCTAACATAGGGCAAACCCAATGTAATGTTAATAGCCTGGCCAAAACCACGGTATTTCAGAACAGGTAACCCTTGGTCATGATACATGGCTAAAATCAAATCGACTTCAGCAGGTTTTTGATGACTGCCAAATGCCGTATCAGCTGAGCAGGGACCTTCTATTTGCAATCCCTGTTTAGCAAAGTGTTGAATAACCGGTCCAATTTGAGTGATTTCTTCATCACCCATATAACCATTTTCTCCGGCATGGGGATTTAAACCCAAAACTCTGATTTTAGGTGATTTAATCCCGAAATATGTGGCCAGTTCTTTATAAATAATGCTGATCACTCGTTTGAGTTTTTCCTGGGTGATCGCATCAGGAACTTGACTGAGAGGAAGATGAGTGGTGGCCAGTGCCACTCGCATTCCTTCGGTTGCCAGCACCATTACCACTTGCTCGCAACCAGCTGCATTTGCAAAAAATTCAGTATGACCACTAAAACCAGTACCTGCTTGATTGCTCCCCTCATTGCTTGCCTGGTTAATAATGCCTTTATGAATTGGCCCTGTTACGACACCGTTTAAAATATTTGATGTAATGAGGTGGTGAGCTTTTGATAAACAATTTAATACGTAATCAGAGTTATTTTTATTTAAAATACCCGGCTGAGATTTTTCAGCAAGTTTTACTGGATGGCAGACAATGGTGCCCGCCTGATGAGGCGGCACCTTTTGATTTTCTTGCCAAAGACTAATCTTTAAGGGGAGATCTAATAGCTTGGCACGTTCTAAAAGTAAATCTGGATCAGCAATAAATATTAACCCAGCAGGCCAGTTTTTTTGAGCAAGTTGTATCGCCAGTTCAGGCCCTACTCCAGAGGGTTCTCCAGGCGTTATCACGAGTGAAGGAGCTACGAGTGAAGGAGATACAAGCGAAGCTAGTGCCATTAGCTTTATTCGTTATCCAATATTTGAACGACGGCTTCGGAGCGGATCTCTCTTAGCCAATTATTGACTTCCTCATCAAACTTTCGAGCAAATAGCGTTTGTCTGGCCTTGTTAAGTTTTTGCTCTTCGGTCTTATCAGTGGTTCTTTTGCCTAGTAACTCAACGATATGCCAACCAAATTGAGTTTTAAAAGGCTCACTAGTTTGATTAACTTCTAATGTGAGCAGTTGTTGTTTAAATTCAGGAGCAAAAATACTTGGATCGGACCAATCTATATTCCCTCCATCACTGGCTGAACCCAGATCTTCTGAATGTAGACGAGCGAATTCTGCGAAGTCTTTTCCCTCAGCTACAGACTGTTTGATTTCCTTGAGTTTATCTTGAGCCTGAGCTTCTGTAATAATTTTAGAAGGTTTAATTAATATGTGACGACAATGAACTTGTTCGACTAATTTTTGTTCTACGCCTCCTTGCTTGCCTAGCAATTTGATAATATGGAAGCCGCTGGCACTTCGAAGTGGATCACTGATACTTTCAACTTTCAGGTTTTTTACAGTCCCGGAAAATAAGGTAGGTAATTCTGCTAAACTCTTCCAGCCAAAATCCCCTCCTTTTAGTGCTTCTCTACCATCGGATTCAGCGATAGCCAGAGGTGAAAATTCCGCGCCATCTCGTAACCGCTTTACAATGTTGTTGGCTTTTTCCCGGGCAGCACTGATATCTGCTGGAGCAGACGATTCAGAGATGGAGATCATGATGTGACCAATATGATAAAGCGAATTAGTTGCGCCTTCCTCATCCATTAAAGCGACCAGAGTTTCTACTTCTTGTTCACTCATGTTAACCCGTCTACGAACCTGCGCCTGACGCACACGGTTAAGCATAATTTCTTTTCGCAAGTCTTCTCTAAATAAAGTGTAATTAGTGCCCTCTGCTTGTAATTGTTCACGAAACTCTTCTTCAGTTTTTTTATTTTGTCTGGCAATGTTACCAATAGTCGCGTTAAGCTCAGCGTCAGAAATACGTACTCCCATGCGCCTGGCTATTTGTATTTGCAGGCTTTCAACCACTAACTGCTCCATAACCTGTTGCTTGAATACGGTTTCTTCGGGTAACGTTCCTTTTTTGCTTTTTATTTGAAGACGAAAAACATCCATTCTTCGTTCTAATTCACTGTGTAAAATAACATCGTCATCGACCACGGCAGCTATGCCATCAAAAACCCTGGTTTCAGAATGAACCTGTGTAGAATGACTGAGAAAACCAATAGCAAAGCTGAGTATTAATAGATATTTATTCATGATGACTTCTATATCTCGTTAGGTAAGAGTTCATTTAAGTTAGAGCAAGCTCTAAAACTAATCAGTTATTAGCAAGGTGAAGTTAGCGATATGGATCATGGTAGCCCTGAATACTGTTTTCCAGAAAGCTGGTGCTACCCAGGCTACTTAAACCTTTTAAAACAAATTGAACAAATATGCCTTTATCATAAACCCCCTCTTCATCAAGAAGAGGAACGCCTGTTTCTGATAAGGCAATATTTAAAAATTTTCTGTGGACCACTCGAAGCGCCCAGCAGCAGCTATCATATTCGAAGCCGATTAAAGTCTCAATGGAACGATTTTGATTGAGATCCTGATACCATCTACCAACTACCCGCCATTTGTTGTTTATCTTTTTCGAAAATGACAAATCCAATTGTTCTACTTCATCTTCCGTTCCCTGCGTTGCAAGGGTATCAAGAGTTCCCAGAATGCGCCTACGGTGGCCAATGTTGTAGACATCCATCTCATTGGGTTGATAATGAAGCTGCATGCTTGATGATTCTGTTTGTTTGGTATCAGGCTGCCATTCAAAAGTTGAATTCAATCTCCAGTATTTAGAAATATTCAGGGTTACATCTGCTAAAAAAGGTGAAGTATTGGCATCAAGTAATTCTCTCTGTGTGAGAGAGGAGCCTGCAGTGGTTAGCAGTGACACTTCTCTATCTTCCAGAAAGAAGGTTTGACCCAGTCCAATACTTAAAAGTTCCTCACCATCTTCACGACTAATAATACGCGAATTAATTCCCAGGCTAAATTGATTGGCATCGCCTATTCTATCAAGACCTGAATAGCGATTGTCCATAAATAATCTCTGGTAACTGGCTGTGGCCAAAGCGGTATCGAAAAGCTGAATGTCCTGCTGATTTTTATCTGGTACATAAAGGTAGTACAAACGAGGCTCTAAAGTTTGTAAAAAGGAGCGCCCGGATACATTCAATACCCGCTCAAGGTAGAGCCCCGAATCAATAGAAAAAATGGGTGTTGTGATATTATCACTGAGACTGATCTGATCTAAGGGATCTCTTTGCTCGTAATTTCTGATATTCAACTTCAGACTGGGTTTTAAATAACCAGACAACCATTCCATTGGAAAGCTAAGAGAAGGTTCTATCACCAGTCGATCAGCGGTAATGGCATTGTCTCGATCAAAACTTGTAAATTCACCATTGAAGTTGAAAATAATATTTCGATTACTGAGATCAAGATCAAATTGTGACTGCCACTGGATTTGAGGAAGACGTTTGTAGGGATCTTCTAATGTATTCAGAGTTTGAGCATCACTGGTCAATGCGGATATTTGCCAATTGTCGCCCTGATATTGAATGCTAGCCTCTCGAACAATTTCATATTCAGTTGAAGAGACCAGATCGCTACCCAAATCAAAATAATAACTATCATCGCTGAGATCGGTAAAATCAATATCAGCCTGCCAGTGCTGATCAAAGCGCGAGTGATGTTTTAGACGAAAACGATGTCTGTCCTGTGAGGTTGTGTTAGCACGATCTTTGTCATCACCCAGATATTCCGCTTCTACGATTCCGTTAGAACCTTCAGTGAGGTAACGGAATTCAGTAATTAACTGAGTTCCACGTTCGCTCATGTAACGTGGAGTGATGGTTGCGTCAAAATTCTCTGCAATATTCCAGTAAAAAGGTAGAGTAATTTCATTGCCATTGCGGTCAGAATTGCTTAATGAAGGCGCGAGTAAACCACTGAGTCTTTTGCCATTGACGGGAAACTGAATGTAGGGAAGGTATAAGATTGGTACGTCCTGAATTCTCAGGGTCATATTTTGGGCTACGCCTCTGCCAGATTCAGTGTCAATTTTGATTTTACTGGCATTTATCTTCCAGACTTCATCCTCAGGGGAGCAGCTGGTAAAACTGGCTTCGTTTAAAGTTAACTTTCCAGAAGCCTGTACTTCTATTTGCTCAGCTTTGCCATGTAAGGCTGCCTCAGTGAGTTTATACTGAGCATTTTTTGCCTTTAAACTTTGGTCTTCGACATTGATTTGAAAAAATTCACTACTAATTTCTACTTGCTCAGAAGTAAAACTTAGTTTCCCTGTGGCTTCGAGTTGATTGCTTTTTTTGTCCAACAAGACTTTTTCTGCTTCAAGCCTCGATGTACCCTGTTTAACAATAACGTTGCCTTTATAAATGATTTTATCGCCTTCCCCGTCAATATCATCAGAGGAGGCATGTATTTTGTTGTCAGGAACTATAAGTTTTTGACGGTTTTTCGCTTTAGCATCGGTTTTTTGAGATCGAGAAGATAAAAGTTGGGCATTCGGACATTGATAAACCATTGGCTTCATTTCTTCTGCATATGACAGTTTTGAACTCATAGCAAGTGCTAATGATATGCATATTCCCAAACGGTTTAACCTGACAACTGTAGTTTTTAGGTTTAAAGACATAAACTTTTTTAAGCCTTGGCTTGTGTGTATAGTTGATTGTAGAGTCTAATGCACTTTGTTTTTGGTAATGTGATTTCAGTTAATACCATATGAGTGAATAAGAGCAAATTTAGACCTGATAACCGTATTGAGCCAATTAATCAATATGCACAAAATATCAGCAGCTGTAACTTGTTGATATTTAAGTGTTTAATTGTATTAAATGACCTATCTTATCCCGAGTTCAGGTTGTTTAACGGGACGATATTAAATTATCCCGATTATGAATGCGCTAATGATAAACTATTTCCAGGTAGTTTGGGTATATATACCCGTTGCCTAAACCTAGAAATTCAGTGGTAAACACTGTTAATGTGGATATCTTATTGAGAGGTTAGTTAATTGAAAGATGTAAGAGCCGAACAATTGCTGAGTTGGCTTGAAAATAAAACTGGCTGCAAAGCTGAATCCTTTACCGTGGTTTCAGGCGATGCCAGTTTTAGGCGTTACTTTCGTTTTATCGGAGCAGGGCAGAGTATTATTGCGGTAGATGCCCCCCCTGATAAGGAAAGTTGTAAACCTTTTGTTGCTATTGCCACGGGGTTGATGGATGCAGGTTTGAAAGTCCCACAGGTACATTTTGTGGATTTTGACAAAGGTTTCATGGGATTATCAGATCTGGGTGACAAACTTTTGCTGTCTGTTCTCGAAGAGATACAAATTAAAATAGATGACCGCTCCATAAAGGATAAAAAACAACAAAAACAAGATGCAAAAGATAAAATAGATTATTGGTATCAATTAGCTTTGAAAGCATTACCTGAACTGCAACAGGTTACAGAGTATCCAGAATACAGCCTTCCTGAATATACTCAAAAGCTATTGATGCAGGAAATGACATTATTACCAGATTGGTTTTTAGCACGACATTTACAACTCAATTTAAAAACTCAACAGGTATCAAGGCTTGCTCAAAATTTTGAGAGACTAACTCAGTTGGCTCAATCGCAACCTCAGGTTACAGTACATCGAGATTACCATTCCAGAAATTTAATGGTATTAAATTCCAATCAGTTAGGCATTTTAGATTTTCAAGATGCGGTATATGGCCCCGTGACCTATGATCTCATTTCGCTGGTAAAAGACAGTTACATCCATTGGCCACAGCAACAGGTTGATATATGGATTAAAGACTTTCATCAGAGATTGTCAGAGTTTAGAGATGATTTACCATCCACTGATGAATTTATCTTTTGGGCCGATTCTATGGCAATCCAAAGACATATTAAAGTGGCAGGTATTTTTTCCAGATTATATTACCGAGATCGTAAATCCGGTTATTTAAAAGATATTCCACAGACACTGGACTATATTGTTGAAGCAGGTAAAAGGCACTCAGAATTCTCCTGGTTGGCAGGATGGGTTGAGAGTGACTTGCTTGCCAGGTTAATCGAGGCAGGGGTGAAACAATGAAAGCCATGATTTTGGCTGCTGGTCGGGG
>JBFFIY010000062.1:0-26047 GCA_041556195.1 Enterobacterales bacterium | reverse complement strand
ATAATTCCTAGTTATCACTACTTTAACAAACCCCCATTCTCACCCCCGCATTGGTAATTTTCTCCTGCAAAACCCTATCATTAACATGGGTATAGATCTCCGTAGTAGAAATACTATGATGCCCAAGCAATCGTTGGACAAAACGGATATCCACATCTGCTTCCAATAACTGGCAGGCGGCGGAGTGACGGTACATGTGCGGCGTTATATTGCGGTTTATATCGGTTTTTTGTGACAATTTCTTAATAAGCTTACGCACAAATTGAGTGGATGCTGGTTTGCCACGACTGTTTACCAATAAAAACGTATCTTTTGGTGCTGTGATGACTTTTATTGCAGCATAACTTCGGATCAGTTCAATTAGCTCTTGATCTGGTAGGAATACGTATCTTTCTCGTTGGCCTTTACCCAGAATTCTTATTCTGCCTTCGCGCCAATAGATATGTTCATCTTTGATTGATACCAGCTCACCTACCCGAATGCCGGTTGAAATAAGCAGTTCCAGGACGACTATAGTGGATAGTTTGTTTAGGTCTCTTTTGGATTTTATTAATGCTGTTAGCTGGTTTTTTCCATATGTTTGCTTTTTTTTCAAACCAAGATCTGAGCGGGCTTTTTGGATCAGTATGGATAATTCTGAGTTTGGTATGTTTCTGGGTAGTTTTCTTGGGATTTTTAATTTAATCTCAATTTTGTGAAAAGGATTTACCTCAATGTGATCTTCCAGTTCCATCCAGCGGAACATGGCTTTGACGCAGGCTATCCTACGTTTATTGGATACCATGCTTGCATCTGTTTCACAAAGTTGCTTAATAAAAGTTTTTAGTGTTTTTCGGTCAATATCAGTTACCTCAGTTTCATTACCAATATAGCTTCGGAATATGGACAGATCCTTTGTATAAGCCCTGATCGTGTGGTTTGACAGCTTTCTTGTGTTTTCGCAGGTGTTGATGAAAAGGTGACATATTTCTAATAATTTCATGTAGTTACCATTGTTGTTATTTATGTGCACAATCTAACTCTTACTTGAGGTTTACGGAAGGAGAATTTTCAAATTAATTTTGGATGATAAAAAAAAAGTGCATATAAACATTCATCTGGTCACTAGATAATCGTAGAGAAGTGTATGGATGTAAGATTTTGACTAGAAATTAAAATGTTTGGAAAAATCTGGATTTTCAACTAATTTAAAGACTTCTTCAAGTGGGATTGGTTTGGAAAATAAAAAACCCTGTGCATTGGTATAACCCAGTTCTAAAATGGATTGCAATTGTTGTTTGGTTTCGATACCTTCGGCAACAATATCCATTCCTAAATTTTTGGCAAGAGCTCCAATGGATTCCACAATTGTCAGGTTGCTTTGTCCTTTGCTTAGTTCTTGAATAAAAGAACGGTCAAGTTTAATGACATCGAAAGAAAATTTATGGAGATAACTGAGAGAGGAGTAGCCGGTACCAAAGTCATCCAGATAAGTTTTAATGCCCATAACTTTTAAATCCTGTACAAATTTTAGTGCAACTTTGTAATCTTCAATTAAAATGCTCTCAGTTATTTCGATATTTAGTTTGCTGGGATCAACTCCATAATATCCCATATTTCTCATTAATGTATTGTTTAAAGTGTGAGCTAGAATTTGTACAGCCGATATATTGATATTGATATATAACTGACTTAAGGATGGATGTTTTGAAAATCTTGACAAAGCGTCACAAGCCATTTTTATCACATCATTACCGAGGTGTAAAATCAAACCGGTCTCTTCTGCAATAGGGATAAATTCTACCGGACTGATAAAGCCTCTAAGAGGATGTTTCCACCGTATAAGTGCTTCAAACCCGGCTATTTTAGCATTTTTTATATCAATGATAGGTTGGTAGTATAATTCCAATTTGTTATTTTCAACGGCTTCACATAGTTCTGTTTCAATTTTCATTCGATTTGTGACGATCTCTTTAATCTCTGCATCAAATATACAATAACGATTTTTTCCCTGATGTTTTGCCTGATACATTGCAGCATCAGCATCGCTCATGATTTCTTCCGTAGTTGATTGTCCTGCCACTGCGAATCGAATGCCAATGCTTGCACTGGTTATTAAAGAGTGGACTTCAATTTCTATAGGGTGATTAAGTTCGATAAGTATGCGCTCGCAAAGGTGTATAGCACTTTGTTTATTATCTATATTTGGCATTAACAGGCAAAACTCGTCTCCTCCAAGCCGAGCAACAAAATCACCAGTACGTAAACATTTCTTCAGTCTTTTTGAAACCTCTATTAAAACAAGATCACCGATTCTATGTCCAAGACTGTCATTGATTATTTTGAATCGGTCGAGGTCGAGAAACAATACAGCAATGGTTGATTTGTTTGATGGTCCTGAAAATATCAGTCGTTCGAGTTCACGATACATAAATAAGCGATTGGGTAATCCCGTCAGGTTATCATGTAGAGAATCATGTTCTAATTTATCTTCTATTTTTTTACGCTTTTTGATTGTATCTTCAAGTTCAACGGTTCTCATTTTGACCCGATGTTCCAGGTTTGCATGAGCAAGAAGAAGTGCGTCAGCATCTTTTTTTCGTAAAATGGCTGTGGCAACTTGTTGTCCAACAGTCTGTAAAATAGCTTTGTGTTTATTGCTGTAAACAAATTTTTTGTCATAACTTTGAACCGCCAGAATACCAAAAGTTTTATCTTTATCTTTTAAAGGAACACCTAACCATGAAGCGCTATTTCTACCCATGTGAGCATCGGAATCATTAACGCTTCTTACATACAATAATGGTGAACCACTGCTAATTACTTTTTCAGTCATGCTTGCATCTTTAAAGTTCTCCCTCAATTTTCTGTTGCCAGGTATAGGATCATAGCGATCTACAAAATAGGGAAATTCAATAGTATTACTTTCAGGGAGCATTAAAGCGATATATTCGTTTTCAGCATACATGAGTTTTTTTATGATTTGATGAACGCCAAAGTATAGATCGTCCAGATTTTTCGAAGAGCTTATCAGATCAGAGATCTCAAATAATGCTAACTGAATTTGTTCACTCTTCTTTCGCTCTTCAATTTCTTGAGAAAGTTCGGAGTTGATTTTTTTAAGTTCATGGGTTCTTTCTGAAACCCGTATTTCAAGAGTTAAATTAGCTTTTTTTAGTGTCAACTCAAATTGTTTACTTTTGAAAACGAGGGCAATTTGACGTGCAACAAACTGGAGTATGTCTTCTTCTTGTTTTCCATAACTAATGCCCTGGATATAACTTTGAATAATGATGGCGCCCAGTAATTCATCTTTATAATATAGTGGTACCCCTAACCAATCCTGACAAGCGGCGCCTACTGAGCTTAAGATCCCTTGCTCTTCCATGCTTTTTATCTGTTGATAATTCAAATGCACCATTTTGCCTGTTTTCAATAGATAGCCGGTAAGAGTGAGTTTTAAATACTCAGCATCAATGTCTTTTAATTTTTCAACATCTAAGGAGTGGTCGAAAGTGTCTACAGAATAAACCAGGGAAACCAGCTTTCGAGATTGATCATTTAAAACAACATAGAAATTCTCAGCGTACATAAGCTGTTTTATTATGCTATGTAGCTGAGCATAATAATCTTCCATTGTTGCTGTATCGATGGCCGAATTTGAAATTTGAAATAACGCTGATTCAATCGAAATTTTTGATTGTTTGGGAGATGAGCTCGTTTTATTCATTTTAACCTATAAAGTTAACAACTAATAACCTGGCTACTTTAGGTTATTGAACAATAGATTTTTTCTGGTTTGAATAATCCTTTATATAATTAAAGTATAGCCCAGTAACTTCAAACTTGTCTGTTCCCCTGAAGATTAGAGATAATTAGAAGAGCAAATACATAAATATTTTTTTATATCAGCCGCTTAGCGTAATTAAATCTAAAAAATGTATATTGTCTTAGTAGAATGGAATTTGAAAATGATACTCATTTTATGGATAAAAAGTAAAATAACCTGAGTTCGGGATAAAATAGCGTTGAACTCAAGGCTCAAGTTCCCCAAATCCATTTTGGACCAACTCACTAAGTGCTTTGAGTGCTTGGTCTGATTCTAGCCCTTTTGCAAAGATTTGAATTTCTTCGCCGCATGCAGGGGATAATAACATTAATTGAATCAAGCTGGTGCCATCAACTTTTTTGTCCAGATAGCTGACTTCAATCTGACAGTTGTAATTAGTTGCACAGTTGACGAATTTGGCGGCTGAACGAGCATGAAATCCCTTGGGATTGCAGATGGTGAGCTGTTGGTTAATTTGAGTTGTCATTTGCAATGTTCTAGCTTAATGAGATTCAATTGTATTTTCCTAACTCGCGATGTTGGATCCGAACTTTTTTAAAGGTTTTTTTAAAGTGTTTTGCCAGTTTTTCGACCAGATAAACTGAACGGTGTTGGCCACCCGTGCAACCTATGGCAATGGTCATGTAACTTCGATTTTCTGCTTCGAAACGGGGAAGCCAGGTATGAAGGAAGGTTTGGGTTTGCCAGATAAATTCCATCATTGGGGTTTGTTCATTGAGAAAGTCAATGACGGGTTGGTCGAGGCCGTTGAATTCTCTTAAGTCTGTATCCCAATAAGGGTTGGGTAAGCATCGAACATCAAAAACATAGTTGGCATCTGTGGGAATACCATTTTTATAACCAAAAGATTCAAAGAGTAAATCCATGCCCTGATGTACTTGTCCTAAAAGTCTTTCGTTAAGCTGATTTCGAAATTGATTGGGTGTGAGTTTGCTGGTGTCCATAATGAGATCTGCTGATATCGCTACTTGTTCGAGTAGTGATTGTTCTTTATCAATCGCTTCTTGAAGTGAAATACCGGTATGAGTGAGTGGATGGCGACGTCTGGTTTCACTAAATCGTTTGAGTAGAGTGGCATTGTCAGCATCAATAAACAGTACATCTACATTCCAACCCTCAGCTGTAATTTTATCAACCAGTTCGGTAAAGTGGGTAAGAGGTGTATTTATGCTTCTTGCATCCATTCCTACTGCTACATCTTGATATTGCTGACCAATATTTTGTAATAATTCAAGAAAAAGTGTACTGGGTAGGTTATCAACACAATAGAAACCCAGATCTTCCATGGTTCGAAGTGCCAGGGATTTCCCTGAACCTGAGCGTCCACTAATGATGATAAGTTTCATTGGCTTACCTGCTTCATTGGAGCAACTGGGCCAGATCTGCATTGCGGTTATTTAACCATTGAAGTAAAGCATTAGGATCTTTAGTTGAACCTAAAATATGTAAAGCCGTGGGATCCGCTGCAATAGAAGCTATTGACCTGAGTAAGGTCAAGTGCTCATCACAGGATTCTTCGGGAACAACCAGGCCAAATAATATACTAACTGGTTTTTTATCGGGAGATTCAAATTCTAACGGTTGTTTGAGAACAACAATAGCACCTACAGGTGTTGTGTATTCTTCCATTCGTCCATGAGGTAGGGCTACACCTTCTCCAATCGCAGTAGAACCAAGTCTTTCTCGTTGAATCATGGCATTGAACACATCAGTGATGTGTAATTGCCTATGTTCAGAAATTAAGGTGGCCACAGCCTCAATAGCTCGTTTTTTGCAAGAGACTTCTACATCAATTGCAATGAGTGGAGTACTGCTTAAAGAAGTTGAATTTTGTTTGTCAACATCAGGTTGATGTAAAGGGGCGGTGTTCATAGGATTTGTTTATACGAGAATGTGTTGAGCCTCAATTTAACGCATACTAGCATATAATTGAGGCCCAGGGACAGGGGGAGTTTTGAACAACTTTTTTGTGATTAATGAGCAGCTGTTTTTTCTTTGTGTTTGAGTAATTGTCTGTCCAGTTTATCCACTAAGCTGTCAATAGATGCGTACATGTCCTCTGAAGAGGCTTCAGCAAAAACTTCTCCTCCACGAATTTTTAGAATGGCTTCTGCCTTTTGAGAGAGTTTTTCAACGGTAAGAATGACATGAGAACTGGTTATATATTCAAAATGTCGCTCTAATTTTTTAAATTTTTCTTCTATAAAATCATTTAGAGCTTCGGTGACTTCTACATGGTGTCCAGTAATTTTTATTTGCATAGGTTCATTCCTTTTTCGGATTGAGTTACAAAATGGTGACCAGTGTCACCGATGAAATAACCATTAGCTTTCACTAATGGGCGGTAAAATAATTTTCGTTAATATAACTATAAGCCATTTAGGTATTATTTCTATGACCTAAATCAGGCATTTACGTTCATTGGATGAAGGAATTTTCATTGATTCCCTATATTTTGCTACGGTTCGTCTGGCAACCATAATACCCTGATCGGTGAGAACGGTAGCCAGCTTGCTATCACTTAGTGGTTTTTGCTGATTTTCAGCCTCTACTAATTTTTTAATTAGAGCACGAATGGCAGTAGATGAACAGGAGCCGCCACTACTTGTGTTAACATGGCTTGAAAAGAAAAATTTAAGCTCTAAGATCCCCTTAGGAGAATGCAGATATTTTTGAGTGGTAACCCGCGAAATCGTTGATTCATGCATATCTACCGCCAATGCAATATCACTTAACACCAGAGGACGCATAGCTTCTTCGCCAAAATCAAAAAATCCTTGTTGTTCATCTACAATTTTTTGTGACACCTTCAATAAGGTATCATTGCGGCTCTCCAGGCTTTTCAGAAACCATTTGGCTTCCTGTAAATGTCCCTTGATGAATTTACTGTCTGCCGAAGATGAAACCTGGCGGCTCATGTTGGCGTAAGTTTGATTAATACGGATCTTAGGTGCAATTTCTGGATTCAAATCAACTTTCCAGCGACCTTTTATTTTGCGAACATAGACATCAGGTACAACATATTGTTCTTTTTGGGTAGAAATTTGGCTGCCAGGTCTGGGATTTAAGGTTTGAATGAGCTCTACTACGCTTTTGAGCTGTTGTTCGTTCTTGCCTGTCAGTTTTAGAATTTGACGGTAATTTCGTTGACCTAGAAGTTCCAGGTGATTTTCTATGACTGTCTTCGTAAATTCAAGATGTTCGGTATCTTTTTGAAGCTGACGGAGCTGTAATAACAAACATTCTTTTAAGTCTCTACAACCTACGCCAATAGGATCAAAGTGTTGAATACGATGTAGAACTGCTTCTATTTCTTCTATCTCTATGTCGTAATCATCTGATTGAAGACTCTCTAGAATTTCATCTAATTGTACTGTGATATAACCATCATCGTTGATGCTGTCGATTAATGCCATTGCGATGGATTGGTCTATGTCGCTAAAAGGGGTTAAATTCATTTGCCAAAACAGGTGATCTTGTAAGGTTTCACTGGCACTGCCGTAATATTCAGCTTCAGAATCTGCATCTCTTTGACGGGAGTTTGATGGGGTGGCTGCTGCTTCCCAATTATCGCGGCTGTAGTCTTCAGGGGTTGAATCATCCTGATTTGCATCATTTGAACTTGAATTATCTAGTGGTGACTCTTCTGGAAGGTTGGGTTTATCCAAAGCTTCGGAGGTATTTAGACCACTTTCTTCATATAGAGGTTCTTCGCCAGTATCTTTGGTTGTTTCATTTTCTGAATTAGTTCTATCCTCTGAGTTAACAGAGGACTTGTTTTCAGGTGAAGAAGTGGACTCATCAATTTCCAAAAGGGGATTGGATTCAAGAACTTCCTGAATTTCTGCCTGTAGATCAAGGGTAGATAACTGCAGCAGGCGAATTGCCTGCTGTAATTGAGGTGTCATGGTCAAATGTTGACCGATTCTGAGTTGAAGTGCTGGCTTCATTGAGTCTGCTAATTAGTTGCTTGAATGAATGATTTCATAGTTAAAGGATAGCCTATATCGGAAGAATTGTCTCAAGCAAAAGCATAATATTTATGGGATTATACCCGTTCTACCTCAAGATGTTTGATTAAGAGGATATATTTTTGAAGAGTCTTAGCTGCCAATCATAAACTAAAATGATCTCCCAGATAAACTTGCCGCACTTTTTCATTATTAACGATGCTATCAGGGATCCCTTCGCAAATGAGGTTGCCATGATCAACAATATAGGCGTATTCGCATGCAGCCAGAGTTTCACGCACGTTATGATCGGTGATAAGAACACCAAGTCCGCGAGTTTTAAGGTGTTCAATGATATTTTTGATATCCATGATGGAAATAGGGTCAACCCCCGCAAATGGTTCATCTAAAAGAATAAATTTAGGATCAACGGCAAGTGCTCTTGCTATTTCTACACGTCGCCTCTCTCCCCCGGATAAACTCATGCCCAGGCTATCTCGAATGTGGTTGATATGGAACTCTTCTAAGAGGAGATCTAATTTTTCCTGAAGTTCACCACGATGAAGGTTCCTGGTTTCAAGAATAGCCATAATATTTTCGGCAACAGTGAGTTTTCTGAAAATCGAAGCCTCTTGCGGTAAATAGCCAATACCCATTCTTGCTCTATGATGCATGCTGATATTGGTAATAGGGGATTGGTCAATGTAAACATCGCCACTATCGGGACTAACCAGGCCCACCATCATATAAAATGCAGTGGTTTTTCCCGCACCATTAGCACCTAATAAGCCAACAACCTGACCAGTACTGACTTTGAGTGAAACATCAGTGACAACTTGTTTTTTGCCATAGCTTTTGGCCAGATTTTTAGCACTAAGACAGCTCATATCTTAGAAACCTGTAATTTAGGGACCTGTGGTCTGTTTTCAGAATCACTCTGCTCTTTGTTTTGAGCTGTGTTGTCTTGTAGCTTTTTCTTCGGATCTTCTTTTGGCATGTTTTCTAACTGGTTGTCTTCAACGGGCAAATTAGAACTGTCATCTTTGCTTGTAGGCGTTTCGACTTCGATGATGGTAGAAGGTCTATTCTCTCCTTGTCCCGATGCATGAAATTGTCCGTTATCTCCATTGTAAGTGATGGACTCGGCTTTAAAAGTGTCGGCCCCCTGGGTAATCGTTGCTGAAAGTAAATGCACATTTTTGGTTTTATAAAATAGATCCAGACTATTGGCTTTGGCTGAAATGCCTTCTCCCTGTTTTGGGGTATGAGAATACCGCACTGGTTTTCCACGAGCCTTGATCCGGTCAACACTGGTGCTGGTCAGGTTTAATTTGATCCATCTCGCCTTAATGTCCGTTTCTATGCGTTTGAGATCTGTAACGGTTAAGGTTGCTTTATCGGTTAATTCCATACTATTGCTAGCAGGCATAAATTTGAACTGGTTTCCTCTGGCATAGATGGTTTTGTTTGTTTTAGGATCTGTAAAGGTAAGTACAACAGGTGAACCCTCAGCCTCAATAATTTCAACATCGGTCATTTCATTGTCTGTAGATGTGCTGTCTGTAGATGCCTTATTGGTAGTTTTTGAAGCTTTTTGTTGGATGGTTTGACGTGATAATTTATTTGCATGTATTTTGATTTCACCCCAGGTTAAGACAACCTTATTTTTATAAAAGACACTTCCTGCTTTACGATCGACTCGAAAGTTGTTGGAGGTGATTTCGATTTTTGTGGTTGTTTTTTCCTCAGGCGCTGTTGATGAAGTTGTCTCAGCAATTGAATTTGACAAAAAACTTATGCCCAACATGACCAAACATGTTTTGATAAAAAAATGATTCATAGCTTTATCCATAGCTTTATTCATTGGATGAATATACTCTATTTAAGATTTCAATGGACTGATTCTCAAGATCAATGTCCAGTCCCACACCTTTAATTGTCCATTGATCACTTAATATTGACACTTGGGCAGAACTAAATCCTGTTCGTTTATTAAGATCTATGTTTAATTCAGAAATTTCCAAACTAAGTTTTTTATCTTTTTTATCGGCATCAATTTGTGCGTCTGTGTGTGAATACGCATTGAGTTTGACCGATTCCAGTAGCAGGAGTTGGTTATCATGTTCATTTAATAAACCTTTATTGGCTGTTAAAATCCATTCCTGCTGTTGTTTACTGAGTTCAAACTTATGTAGTTTAAACTGTGGTTGTTCCAGTTGAATCTGTTGTCTATTAGGAAAGTGGAAAAGTTTTTCTGAGTAGATACTTGATCCCAGTTCACCCTTTTCATTGTATTGATGATTGGTAACTTTGTTCATGGAATAATCAAACTTTTCCTGTTGTATCTGATTCAATAGAGCAATGGAGGTATGCTCCTCAACTGAACTTAAATTGAGCAATACCATGAGTGCAACCAGTATGGCTGCAAGAATTAGCCAGCGTCTTGATCCTATCAAGATTGATATCCCTGAAGAATTGCAGGTAACAAACCTTTAGCCGTAAGAATTAACTCTGCTAATTCTCTAAAGGCTCCTTGTCCGCCATTACTTGGCGTTTGCCAGTCAGCTTTTTGGCCAAGGTGCCAATGAGCATCTGCTACAGCAACCCCTAATCCGCAACGATTTATCAGGGGAAGATCGGGCAAGTCATCTCCCAAATAGGCCACTTGGGAGTCGCTGATCTGGTATTTTTCAAGTAATGATTCAAAGCAGGCTCTTTTATCAGGTTTCTTCTGATGAACTTCGGTTACACCAAGTTCTTGCATCCGTCTAGCCACAATGTTTGATTCACGACCAGTGATCACAGCCACTTGAATGCCGTGATTCAATAACCATTTTATGCCTAAACCATCCTTAATATTAAAGGCTTTTAATTCATTTTGTTGTTGATCTAAATACACCAGACCATCACTGAGCACACCATCTATATCGGTGATCACCAGTTCAATAGCTGATGCCCTGTTTGTGAGTTCAGAAGCATAAATGGGTTGTTGCATTTATACGACTCCAGCTTTGAGCAAATCATGCATATTTAAAGCTCCAATAGGATGATTGTCCTCAGTAACTACTATCAGACCATTAATTTTATGGTCTTCCATAATCTGAACAGCTTCTGCTGCTAAAATTCCTTTCATAATGGTTTTACAATTGGAAGTCATTACTTTTGCGACTGGTGTCTGGTGCAAGTCGACCTTGTTTTCGATGGCTCGACGTAGATCACCATCGGTAAATACACCGAGTAAAATCTGGTTATCATCTACTACTGTGGTCATGCCCAGTCGTTTAGAGGTCATTTCAATCAGGGCTTCACTGATGAGTTTATCTCCAGTTATTTTGGGAAGGTTGTCACCGGTATGCATGAGATCATCAATATGCAGCAATAATCGACGGCCCAAACTACCGCCAGGGTGAGATAGTGCAAAATCATCAGAAGTAAATCCTCTTGAGTCTAAAAGCGCAACGGCTAATGCATCTCCCATAGCTAGAGCAGCCGTTGTACTGGAAGTAGGGGCTAAACCCAGAGGACAAGCTTCTTTGGATATTTGAACATTAATATGAACACTTGAGTTAACAGCGAGCTGAGACTTCGGGTTGCCTGTCATTGCAATCAAAGGTACACCTTTACGTTTAATAACGGGTAAGAGACTAATAACTTCATGGGTTTCGCCTGAATTAGACAAGGCCAGAATTACATCATCTGCTGTTATCATACCGAGATCGCCATGGCTGGCTTCACCTGGATGTACAAAAAAAGCTGGAGTGCCGGTACTGGCAAAAGTCGCTGCGATTTTGCCCCCAATATGCCCTGATTTTCCCATACCCACCACTACCACTCGTCCCTTGGTATTAAGCATAAGTTTGCAAGCTCGTACAAATGAAGTGTCGATACGAGCTTTCATCTCTGCAACTGAACGCGCTTCTGTTTCAATAACAGCTTGTGCTAGTTCGATGATGCTGGATTGATTGGACATAGTTACCCTGGCATTAGAGTTAGATGATGGAAATTAATTGCAATTATAGCCTTCAAAAGTAACAAAGGCTAACGACTAGTTACCTAATTTATTAGTAAGATTCAAGCCATATCCAGATTAATGAATAATATGATATCGAATAAGATATAGGCGGCAAGTAATACCAGCGCTTCTTTGCGACCCAAGTGGGAATCTTTCCCATAACCGTGAGATAAGATATACAACCCAATTGTAACGGCTAACATGGCTGGTAAATGCAGGGTGAAAACTTGATCTGGAATATCTGATGTGGGTGCAATTATACCGGCAATACCCAGAACACCCAAGATATTAAAAATGTTGGAACCAATGATATTACCAATCACCATATCATGTTCTTTCTTCATAGCTCCTGCAATGGAGGCTGCCAATTCAGGTAAGCTGGTGCCAATGGCGACAATAGTCACTCCTACGGCCAGTTCAGAAATTCCGAGAGTCAGGGCTATGTGAGTCGCCCCCATAACCAGTAGATCAGAACTTATTATTAACACGATAAGCCCCATAATCACCCAGAAAATAGCCTTCCTATTCGACATACCAGCTGGTAATTCGTCCACCATTTCTTGTAACATGATATCTTTATTGCTGCTTTTTAAACCGATCCAGACCAGCCAGATAAGGTAGGCTATCAAAGTGGCAATCATCAGATAACCATCTATTCTACTCAGATAACCATCCCATAATAGCAGAGCACCAAATCCACTTAATATTATCAGTAAGGGCATTTCTCGTTTTAAGATATTTGAACAAATTAATAAAGGGGTTATTAATGTGGTGATGGAAAGAACCAATGCAATATTGACGATATTGGAACCTAGTGCATTACCTATCGCAAGTGGTGATGAATCACCAATGGCTGCAACCGCAGAAACCACCATTTCAGGTGCGGATGAACCAATCGCAATTATGGTCAGGCCAACAATTAATTTGGGAACACCATAGTTAGTAGCAATTGCGGCGGCTCCGTCTGTGAGCTTATCGGCACTCCATATCAGTAATGCAATACCGATTAATATGCAGGCAATATCGGTTAACATAAAAAATTGCCAAATTTTATTTGAAGAAAGGATTTTCCATGTGGCTGGCTCTTCCCATAATATGGATATAATAAAGAATATTGTCGTTTAGTTTTTATGTTTATCATAGATGTTTGTATTTCAAATATTCTGCTTTGCCTTGTTAAAAACTCGAAACTCGAAACTCGAAACTCGAAACTCGAAACTCGAAACTCGAAACTCGAAACTCGAAACTCGAAACTCAAAAACTCGAAACTTTAATATCCAGTACAGTTGTTTTGCTATTCCAGGTCAAGATTATTGAGTTAGCAAATGTGTCAAAGTAAGTGTTTAGTTATATTTTGTTCACAAAAGAAGCCCTGCGGGAATGTGACTGGATATTGAGCTTTTGAGAAATCGGCAGGCAATGTATCAGGATTCTGTTCCACCTACCAGCAATTCATCTACTTTTAGTGTTGGTTGACCAACGCCAACAGGTACATTCTGGCCTTCTTTTCCACAGATCCCAACGCCAGGATCGATCTCCAGATTATTTCCTACCATGCTTACGTGTTTCAATACTTCTGGTCCATTACCTATCAGGGTTGCACCTTTAAGAGGATATAAAATTTTACCGTTTTCAATAAGATAGGCTTCGCTTGCGGAAAAAACAAACTTACCAGAAGTAATGTCAACCTGTCCTCCACCAAAGTTTGGGGCGTAGATCCCCGATTTGACAGAGGCAATGATTTCTTCATGGCTGTGTTCGCCTGGCAACATATAAGTATTCGTCATTCTGGGCATGGGTAAGTGAGCATAAGACTCTCGCCGACCATTGCCAGTACTGATGGAGTTCATTAACCGAGCATTTTTTTTATCTTGCATATAACCGGTGAGTCGCCCGTTTTCAATCAAAGTCGTATCCTGACCTTTTACACCTTCATCATCCACTGCCAGTGAGCCTCGTAGGTTAGGGAGGGTGGCGTCATCTACAATAGTGCAAAGTGGTGAAGCTACCAGATCTCCCATACGATTGGAAAAGGCGGAGGTACCTTTTCGGTTAAAGTCACCTTCAAGTCCATGTCCAATTGCTTCATGTAACAATACGCCAGGCCATCCACAACCAAGCACTACAGTCATGGGGCCTGCTGGTGTGGGTTTAGCTTCAAGATTAATTAAAGCCTGATGTACCGCCTTTTGGGCGTAGTCTTCGATTAATTTTGAGTATTTGCCATTTGCTTGCCAGAATAATTCAGATGGTGAAATTCGCCCTCCACCACCTGCACTGCCTCTTTCTCTTTTTCCAGATTGTTCAGCTACTACACTAATACTGACACGGCATAAGGGGCGAATATCGGCCTCAAGAACGCCATCAGAACTCATAACCATCATCATAGAATAACTGGCACTAAAACTGGCCATAACTTGCGTAATACGGGGATCAAGAGATTTTGCGTATTTATCCAGGTGATGTAAAAGTGCAATTTTTTGTGCTGATCCTACTTGTGTGACGGGATCAATGGCCGGATAGAGACGCAGATTTGAATTTGAGGATTGGATCTCAATCTCTCTATTTTGACCCTGTCTGGCAATTTGTCGAGCAGCATTAGCCGCCTGCATCAAAGCGGGTAGTGTGAGTTCTTCTGAATAGGCAAAACCGGTTTGTTCACCTGCCATTGCTCTAATACCCACACCTTGATCCTGATGGAATGCGCCTTCTTTAACTAATCCATCTTCTAATGACCAACTTTCAGAATGAGACGATTGAAAGTAGAGATCGGCTGCATCAATTTTAGAAGAGAAGGTTGTATCCAACACAGATCCGGCTTGTTGTAGACTGAGGCCATGTTGATCAAGAAAATGGGCTTTGGCAGTTGTAAGTATGGAGTTGGTCATGTTGTTTGCAGTAGCCTGTTTGATTTAGAGTTCATCTTGTTTTTCAGTACTTTCTTTATTTGAAAGTGGTTCTTCTGTAAGTGTATTATCAGCAGAAGGGGGATCAGGAACAGGTTTGGTTTCGTCTTCTTTAACCTCTAATGGATTAAGTTGTTCCGTATCTATTTGAATCGCCTTCTGATCTTTATTCAGCTCTATCAACTGTGTTTCTTCCCATTTTCCAGTTAGTTGGTAATCAATTCGTGTCACAACATCCATGGCCGGTTTGAGTATTAATTTATCAACAACCAGTGCGATTAATCCTGTAGCAGGACTAATAGCCCAGCCTAGAACAGGTAGGCTCGAAGTGAGTTCTGGCGTGACGACAATATGTTGTTCAAGTTCTCTTTTATCAAGATCAGTAGAACCTGTGATTTCAATGGTTGCTGCCGTACCGTTAATCTTAACGTTTCTATTATAAGCAACACCGTTGTCAATAACCAGTGATGCATTCATGTTGTTGTAATGAAAGCCTTTGTTGAAAATATCACTAAAATCGAGACTTAATCTTCTGACCACATTTTGTAAGCTTAATAAGCCAAATATTTGCGAACCCTTTGTATCTATCTCTTCCAGATAACCCTTTGTCACCGATGAATCTATACTGCCATCAAGTTGATTAAATTTGAAATCCCAGGGTGCTCCAGGCCATTGTAATGTGAAATTTGAACTTACAGCACTTTTTTTAACACCTGAGGCAATATTCCAATAGTTAGTGAGTTTTTCAAAATTTTTGCTGCTAAAAACACCTGAAAAGTTGGTTTGTTTTTTTGACCAGCTACCATTGAGATCAACACTAAAAATATCATCAACAAACCATTTTCCCTGGATCCCTAGCCATTCTTTAGCAGGTTTAAGGTAAAGTGAAAGATGTCCAACAGGCTGTTCTTTATACTGACAGTTTTTGCAGCTTAGTTGCATTTCTGGAATATGTTGTGGCAGAAATAATCTTTGAGCGGGCTGAATATTTTCTTGTGTCACAGGTCTATCTGATTCAGATGAGGTGGGAGGGGAGGTCTGGTCAATCGTCAATTTTTTGCTGGCTTCATCTCTGACACTGGTTTTCTCGTCGTCTGCTACTATTTCTGACGGAAAAATATGGAATTTATCTAAGGATATTTGAAGCGGTAGATTTGTGTCTTGTGGTTGTTCAATAAGACCTTTTATATTAGGACCATTTAATTCTATTTTAAGGTTGTTTTCAAAGTTTGCGGCAATTGATAAAGCACCTAAGTCAAGATCATACAATTTCATGTTTTCGGTTGAAAGTGTTAACAACAAGGGCGCAAGGTTGTTCATGTTTTTGAAATCAAAATCTTTTTCTTTGACTGTAATTTTTCTAGCAATATCCTGCCACTGCTCAAAAGAAACTTCTGGTTGATAAATATTGGCTAACCAGCCTGATTTTTCAGGTATGTTAAGAGCATCGGTTTCAATTGCCAAACCTCCTCTCCAATCATCTTTTTTGAAAGCTTTTAATAGTACTTTATCCTGAAGTTGACTATTAATCTGAATTTCATCATTAATTATTTTCAGGTTTAAATTAAAGTCGTTTTTAACAGATGAAGGTTTTGCCAATTTACCAGGGAGTAGAATTGATAGACCATTAAGATCAGAGTTAAAATCTATATTTAAAATCGAAGTTTGAGTGTCACTTTCAGTAACTTGAGAAAGTTCAAGCGCCGCAGATATTTTCGCATTTCCTTCGATCAGGTTATCAAGCGTCAGCTTACTTAGATGGTTAAGCCCTGCTATATCAATTGTTGAATCAAAGTTGCCCGAGAAGATTGTTGCAGGTTTATCTGGATCGTGATTTAAGTCGAATTGGAAGTCCTGTTCCCATAATGTTCCTTTAAGGTTACCATGTTGTAATCCGGACTGATTGATGGCAATCAAACCATTTACTTTTTCAAATGGAATTGAGAGAGGAGATAACTGAATATGGTTGTTTTTGACATGAACAGTTCCCTCTAACTCAGGTAATGCACCGTTTGTAACTAAATCGACGACGAGCTTTATATCTGTGAAAGTGGATCCAGAAAATGTTAACGGTTCCAAAGCTTCTGGAATAAAATCAATAGGTGTTTGTTTTAATACCTCCAGGGCTTTGCCGCTGTCGGCCTGAGCTTGAATATCTAATAGTAAATTGGCTTCTGAAAAATGTGGAATAATGACTGTTGCTTTTTTTAGCTCGATATCTTGTAAATTAGCTTGTGTTACCAGAATATCCATTTTGTCGCCGACAAATTCCAGATTGGCATTAAGATTGGTGACTATAGGCCAATCGGGAAGAAATTCGAATTGTATATTATTAGCCTGGGCCACAATGTCAAAAATACCTTCCTTATTTTTAAAAGGAAAATTTGAAAAAGGGCCACGGATAATTGCGTTGGCAAAGCTTAATTTTCCAGATTTAATGCTCCTATCAAGATAATCAACGAGGTTATCTTGCATAATACTAACGGGCAAATAAATGGAAGCATTGCTGGCATTAGCCTCTAGCAATTGGGCTTCAATGTTCATATAACCGCCACCAGACTTGAAAAAATCCACTTTTCCTCTGGAACTAATAGTGAGATCGGTATTTTTAAAGTCAAAATTTTTCCAACGAAGTTGAAAATCATCTCCCAATGTCCAATCTAAATTACTATCTATTTTTGTAAAGGCTATTTTTTTACGAAAAAGAGGAGAGAGAGCTAAATGGCCATTTTCTCCGTAGATTAAAGCTTCTCCACCAAGCTGATTAATATTTAATTTTGCATTAAGTCCATCAATTCCAGGGTAGTTCTTATATGGTTTAATTTTAAGATTATTCAGGTCGACACTGAGGTTGAAGCTATAGGGCTGGTCAGGAAATTTAAGATCACTATGGATGTTGATGATTATATTTTTTATATCTCCTTTAGGCTTGGTATTTTTTATCCAGCTTCCAATTTCAAGGGGTAATGACGGAAGCAGTATATTTGATAATGAATTTAGAGGAATATTTAACCCACTGATCATAGTGTCTTGTTGTTGCACATTTTGCCAATTGTGAGCCTCTAAAATAAAGGGTTTGATCTTCTTTGTTGTTGAATTATTTTCTGAGGTTAGGCTGATGGGAGTGGTTATGGTACTCCAATGTTGTGCATTATGTCGTTTCCACAACATAGTGGTTGGAGCCAGGGACATTTTTATTGTCTGGTTAGAAAGGTTAAGATCTTCAGATTCAATGTTTAATTGGACTTTTTGTAGGATATTATCTTTCCAGTTAGCCCAGGTCTCAAGACTCAAGTTACCAGAAAATGCAATATCTTGTGAGCTAATATCCTGTAAACCAAGAAATGATAAAGGGAGCTTAGAAAGATCTATCTGACTAGAGAGAAAATATAACTGAGTTGAGCTTAAAAATGGATTACTTTCTCTTCTATCTTCTATTTTGAGTTCAGCAGTATTTCCATCTGAAGTCATTAACATAGCTTTGAGTTGGCTACGTTCTTTTGAGCCATGGTAGATCAAAGTCGGTAACAACAAAGATTTCTTACCTGGTTTATTCGATTTTATATTAAGTTGAGTGTCATAGACTTCAATCGTTTTTTGATTTAGAAGCCATCTGAGAATAAAATCGCTCGTTTTCAAAACTTCGGTTACCAAAATTGACGAACCGGTTGAGCTACCTGTTGGATTTGGTGAAACAGAGAGTTTGACCCCTTGAAATTCGATGTGTTTAGTGAGTAGTTGTTGGCGTAGTAGACTTTCCCAAAAAGAAATTTCTATTAGACCATTATCAATGCTGAGAGACTTAACAGAGTGGTCTACAACGGGAGACAGCTCTAAGGATTTTATTTCGATTCTTGGCCCTACTGAAGGCCAACTAATTTTGAGCTCGTTAATTGTAACTTGTCTTTGTAGTTTAGTTGTGAGAAATGTTTCTAATTCTGGTTTATATCTGGCAAATTGGTTGGCGAATAGTCTTGTCAAACTAATGAGAATTGCCACCAGAATAAGGCTATAGATCAAAGTCAACCAGGCTCTATTAACCACGAATACAAGAAGTCGAACAGCACGATTCTTGTTTTGAACGGTAGTTTTCGGCTTAACGGCTTTGGAGTTCATGGTTTTGGAGTTCAGTGAATTATCCAGCGACAATAGTCGGTAGTTGAGGTCGAACGGATATATCTATTAGAGTTACAACTCTGGTCAGAAGTTTCAAGTGTTTTCTGATTTAAGTTGTGAAAGTTTGTGTCATATGCCCAAACCACTCAATTTCAGATAGTATTACACTGGTACAACATCATATTGTTCCTGAAAGTATAAGGATTCTACCTGAAAACTAATAGTTTTGTTGATAAATTCTTCGAGTTCAACCACATTATCGGCTTCTTCATCAAGCAGACGATCGACCACATTCTGTGAGGCTAACACCATTATTTGCCTGGCTTCATAAGCACGAGCTGCTCGTAAAACTTCGCGAAAAACTTCATAACAAATTGTTTGAGCTGTTTTGACTGAACCACGTCCCTGGCACATGGAACAGGGTTCACATAAGACATGTTCCAGGCTTTCACGGGTTCTCTGGCGAGACATTTGCACTAACCCCAGCGAAGAAACATTAGATATATGAGATTTTGCCTGATCTTTGGCTATGGCTTTTTCCAGAATTCTAAGTACCTGGCGTTTATGTTCTTCTTCTTGCATATCAATAAAATCGACAATAATAATTCCGCCCAGGTTTCTTAATCGTAACTGTCTGGCCAGAGCTGCTGCTGCTTCAAGATTGGTTTTAAAAATAGTTTCTTCCTGATTTTTATTTCCAACAAATGCTCCTGTATTAACATCAATTGTGGTCATAGCTTCGGTTTGATCAATAACAATATGGCCGCCTGATTTTAGTTCTACAGTGCGATCCAGAGCTTTATGGATTTCTTCTTCCATGTTGTAAAGATCGAATAAAGGCCTCTCTCCAGTGTAATATTCTAATTTTTTGCTGGCCTCGGGCACAAGATTATCAACAAATTCCTTTAGCCTTTTATAATTTTCGCGAGAGTCTATGCGGATTTTTTCAATGCCATCATGTACCAGATCGCGGATGGCTCTGGTAGCCAAATCTAAATCTTCATAAAGTACCCCCCCTGTTTTTGCATAATCTTTACGTTTTTTTACTTTGTTCCATAAACGTTCCAGAAACCTGGCATCTCTTAGCAAAGCTTCTTCATTGACAGATTCAGCAGCAGTTCTCACAATAAATCCAACATTCATATTTTTGGCCAGCGGCTCTACCAAATCTATGAGCCTGCTTCGTTCTTCTACATCATCAATTCGCTGAGAAACTCCAACATGGTTACTATCTGGTAATAACACCAGATAACGAGAAGGCAAGGTGATATGAGCGGTAAGACGTGCGCCTTTGGAGCCTAAAGGATCTTTCATCACCTGCACCACCATTTGCTTGTCCTGGTATAGAAGTTTAGAAATGTCTGGATAATCTGAATAACGGGCGGTAGGAATAGTGGAATGTTCTTCTGTAATGACTAAATCCGAGACATGCAGAAAAGCCGCTTTTTCTAGCCCGATATCGACAAAAGCGGCTTGCATACTTGGTACCACTCTGGAAACTTTTGCCTGATAGATATTTCCAACCAATCCACGATTGCTTTTTCTTTCAATGTGCAATTCTTGTAACATCCCATTTTCAACCACGGCTAAACGGGTCTCCTGAGGGGTAATGTTAATGAGTAGTTCTTCGTTACAGGCAAAAGTATCCATTAAATGCTCTTTGGTGATGTCATATTTTAAATATTAGTCTATTTTATCAGTTTCAGGTAAACGTAAGAGAATTGAGTAATTGCCATGTTTCATGAAGTGGCAAACCTACAATACCGCTGTAACTACCGTTAATGTGAGTTACAAATTTTGCAGCTTTGCCCTGAATAGCATAACTGCCAGCTTTATCAATGGGTTCACTCGTGTGCCAGTATTCAATAATTTCCTGATCTGTTATATGGCAAAATGTTACCTCTGAAATAGATTGTGTCTGATAGAATTTTTGATTAAAAAAACAACTAACACCGGTTATTACCTGATGGGTTGTATCAGAAAGGCGTTGTAGTGTCTGAATAGCATGTTGTTCATTAGAAGGTTTTCCAAGTATTTCACCATTCTTAACCACAAGTGTATCTGCGGCTAGAACAGGCCACAGCTGTTTTCGAAGAGGATGTTGCCAACCTGCTAGCGATTTTTCACGAGCGAGTCGGTTAACCAGTTGTATTGGTGTTTCATCTGGTTGAGCAGTTTCATCAATATCACCTGGAAGTAACTCAAATTCAATATCAATTTGTTGTAATAACTCTTGTCGTCTGAGTGATTGGGACGCTAAATAAATTTTCATGATTAACCTGTTTGCTTAAATTTTGAAAATAGACAAGGGCGTATTGACGTTTCATATTTGCCTCTGTTGTGACTGAAAATGCCTCAATCAAGACGCTAAGATTGATGTTTAGTTATTCTAAATGAGATCTGGGCAACGCAGAGTGAGGCATTTTCAGCCTCAACCCTTCGGGCTGGGGGGCTATTTTTCTGCCCAGCTACGTTGTCAGTCACTCAAATAGGACAACTATACCCGTGATACCTGGAAATGCGGGATTTCAGAGCTTCAGTGGGAATCCAGGTCAAGGCGTCGCTCGTAGAGAATGACTGGTCATTTTCAAGTGCGAGAACGAAGGACTGGTTTTCCACTGAAGCTCCCGAAGGGCAAGCCAATAAGCGCCCAGCTTCTTCGTTATGAAAGCTGGATTTAGAATAACTAATACTGTGCTTTCGAGCCTCGAATATGGACGCTTCTTGACTTGCTGAAACCTGCATTTTCAGGTATCACGGGTATATGCTACACTCCTTCTGCCTTACTGGACAAAAAAATAGCCTCCAGCAGTGGTAAATATGAAACGTCAACATGCCCTAGACTAATTCGGTCGGAATTTTTTAAGCAGTAAAAATACTACAGGCCAGAGCAATGCCGTGCTGAAAGTCGAATACCAGTAGTTCCATTGTACTTCAACAGTATCGAGGACATTATTAAGCTGAAGTACTACTAATTTGTCGAGTCCAGCTAACAACCAGATAAATAAACTCTGTTGCCACATAGGATACATACGCAATCTTTGATGAAGAATAATGGCCATATAGGATACCAGAGCAAGAGATAGAGCATGGATCCCCAGATATGTTCCAATAGAAACATCCAAAAATAAACCCCAGATCCAACTCATTAGAATTCCTGCTTTTTCAGGCGCCGCTATACCCCAGTATGCAGCAATTAATACGAGCCACTGAGGATTATAATCTTGAACTTCATTAGATAATGGAAGAATAAGAAGGGTAAGCCCTACCAGGAAACTAAACAGGATAAAACCAAGGCTGCGCTTATTTCTTGTCATGGCGCACCTCCTGATCCTCTGCTTGATAACCGTTGGGCCACAAGAGTATGACTTGTCCTGAACGTTCAAGCCTTGCAAGTGGAATGGCTTCAATATAGGCGTAGTTATCTCCCTGTATATGTCTGACTACACTCACTTTAGCGACATTAAACCCGGATGGGAATCTTTGAGCCAAACCTGAAGATACCAGAATATCGTTAACCTTAATATCAATACTGTGCGGCACCTGATTTAACAGTAATCGAGTAAGAGATCCTGTACCGGAAGCAATAGCTCTAACATCATTTCTCAGAATTCTTACCGGAATATCATGCCTTGCGTCAGTGATTAACAAGACTCTGGCAGAAAATGGTGTGACTTCGATAACCTGTCCCATGATCCCTTCTGCATCTATCACCGACTGGCCAACATAGACATGATTAGAAGAGCCTTTATTAATCAATACTTCGTGGTTAAATTCACTGGCCCTCACAGAAATAATGTCGGCTATTTGTCTTTGTTCTCTCCTTTCACTAACTGAACCCAGTAAAGCTTTGAGTCTGGCATTTTGTGCTTCAAGTTCGTTTAATTTTTGTGCTTTGGCTTTGAGAATCAGGTTTTCATCGGTCAACTGGCGATTTTCGGCTACTAATTCAGAGTGGCTTTTTAACTGTTCACCGGAACGGTTGAGTAAAATGGTAGGTAGATTGACCAAAAATTGTAGTGGAGCTACAAGAGTTGACAGTCCTTTGCGTACGGACGATAGATGTTCCTGGCGGTAGTCAAATGCCATTAATAGTAAAGAGATCAGAGCGATAGCGATGATGCGCAAATGTTGAGAAGGGCCCTCACCGAATAATGGCTTAATAGTGATCTCCAGTTTTTATTCTAAAAAATATAGTTGGCCTGTGATCTTTTTCTAAGGGTACTGAGAATAACGACTAATCGTAAGAGAACAGATCTCCACCATGTTTATCGAGTTCTTCAAGGGCTAAACCTCCCCCACGAGCTACACAGGTAAGAGGATCTTCAGCAATAATAACAGGTAAGCCAGTTTCTTCCATAAACAGCTTGTCCAGATCTCGAAGTAGAGCACCACCACCAGTTAAAACCATTCCCTGTTCAGAAATATCAGCTGCAAGCTCAGGAGGAGATTGCTCTAATGCGGTTTTAACTGCTCTGACAATACCCGAAAGAGGTTCTTGTAAGGCTTCTAACACTTCATTGCTATTGATAGTAAATCTGCGCGGAATGCCTTCTGCCAGATTACGACCTCTGACATCAATGTTTAATACTTTATCACCAGGAAAGGCTGTGCCGATTTCATGCTTAATTCTTTCAGAAGTGGCTTCACCAATTACCGTACCATAATGGCGGCGTACATAATCAATAATGGCATCATCAAAATGATCGCCACCAATACGAACAGATTCTGAATAAACAACTCCATTAAGAGAGATAATGGCCACTTCAGTGGTTCCACCACCAATATCTACCACCATAGAGCCTCTGGCTTCACCTACAGGTAATCCTGCACCCACAGCAGCGGCCATTGGTTCTTCAATTAAGAATACATCTCGTGCACCAGCACTAAAGGCCGATTCACGGATTGCTCTTCTTTCTACCTGAGTGGAACCACAGGGAACACAAATAAGTACTCGGGGACTAGGGCGAAACAAAGAATTGTCATGAACTTTTCGAATAAAACTCTGTAGCATTTTCTCAGTAGTCAGAAAATCTGCAATAACACCATCTTTCAAAGGGCGGGTTGCCACAATGTTACCAGGGGTTCGACCTAACATACGTTTTGCTGCAGTACCTACAGCGGCGATAGACTTTTGGCCCCCCTTATCCATACGAACAGCAACCACAGATGGCTCATTTAGAACAATGCCCTTACCGGGTACAAAAATTAGAGTGTTAGCTGTACCAAGATCGATAGATATGTCTGTAGAAAAAAGGCCGCGAAATTTTTTAAAAAGCATGGAATGTCTGTACCGTTATGAAATGCGTAATAAACAGCGAACTGAACAAAGCGATACTCTAACAATCAAACCCAGTTAGAGCAAGTGTTTGATGGCGATTAAGCCTCTGAATATCAATAATTTGTCGGGTAAGGGCTTAATAACGAATGAGGGCATTAATCTGTGCAAATTCAAATTGATAGCATAATTTGACTATCCTGGCTCATTGAACATGTTTTTTGAACTGATGACACAGTTTAATCATGATAAAATAATGTCAGGAGAATGGATTGAATTTGTCCCTAAGAGGTTTTTAGATAGAGTTGAACTCTTTTAAGCATGTGGTAAACTTTAGAACATCAGGTAGGGGTGTATGCTGTTGCCAATTTACTGATTAAACTGAGAAAACTGTATTAAAATGAAGATTCCTTTACCAGTGAACAAAATGTTTGATAGCAATATTTGTCGATCTTGTTGTGATCTATCACATCTGCGACCTGCTATTTAGAATATAAGAACACTAAAAAAGGCCGTAGAACACTATCTACGGCCTTTTTTTATGCCTACAGAAAACAAAGATAATGTTAGGAAAAACAATCATGAAGCAAGCTGATAAACCATTAAAATTATTTGATACCTGGCGACGGGATATTGTAGATTTCGAATCTATTGAAAAAGATAAGGTTGGTTTGTATGCCTGTGGGCCAACAGTATACGATTTTGCTCATATTGGTAATCTACGAACCTATTTATTTGTTGACGTATTAAGACGTGTGCTTGAATTTAACGGTTACCAGGTTAATCATGTGATGAATGTTACAGATGTCGGTCATCTGGTTTCAGATGATGATAGCGGTGAAGACAAGATGGAAAAAGGCTCACGTCTTCAAAATAAATCGGCTTGGGAAATTGCTTTGTTATTTGAAGAGAAATTCTTTGAAGATATGGCTTCCCTTAATATACACAAGCCAAAATTGATCTGCCGGGCAACTGATCACATTATTGAACAAATTGAATTTATTCAAAATCTGGAAACAAAAGGTTTTACCTATTCCACCAGTGATGGCATCTACTTTGATACAAGTAAGCTTGACGCCCATGGTTTTGATTATGGTCAGCTGGCCAGGCTTAATGTTGATGGACTACAGGCAGGTTCCCGTGTGGATTTTGCAGAAAAAAAGCATATTACTGATTTCGCATTGTGGAAGTTTAGCGGTGATGAGAGCAGGCAAATGGAGTGGGAAAGTCCATGGGGAAAAGGTTTTCCAGGTTGGCATATAGAATGCTCAGCCATGGCTGAGAAATATCTGGGTGAGCTTTTTGATATCCATCTGGGAGGAGAAGATCATATTTCTGTGCATCATTCTAACGAGATTGCACAGTCACAAGCCCGTCATGGCACGAGAATGGCAAATTATTGGATGCATGGGTATTTTCTGCAAATTGATAAGGAGAAAGTAGCAAAATCTGGTAAATCTATCGTGCTGAGTCAATTAGTCGAAAAAGGTTATGATCCGATTGCGTATCGTTATCTTGTCTTAACCAGCCATTACCGTAGCCGATTAAATTTTACCTGGGGTTCTCTTGATGCCGCCTCTAATGCCCTTAACAGGCTTCGCAAAACTATGAGTTTCTGGCCTGATGGAGGCACAGTCAATAAGTTCTATCTAAATCAATTTATTGAACGTATCAATAAAGATCTTAATATGCCGCAAGCACTTGCGCTGTTATGGTCAGTGTTACAAAGTGATATTAAAGATGGGGATAAAAAAGCAACACTATTAGAGTTTGATAAAATCTTTGGTTTCAAGTTAGATAATAAAATTTCTGCAGAAACCACTATTCCAGCAGATATTATGGATCTGGCCGAGCTCAGGCAACAAGCTCGGGCTAAAGGTGATTGGGCTGGATCTGATCGATTAAGACTGGAAATACAAAAATCAGGATTTACCATTGAGGATGGGAAAGAAGGGT